>NZ_PSWE01000004.1:58255-164175 GCF_002932195.1 Rathayibacter sp. AY1C4
AAGCCGACCGCGCCACACTCGATCCACACCATCCCCGCGAGCACCGCCACCGAGGCGAACCAGCGATCCGCGTACCAGCGGATCGCTGTAGCCGAACGCACACCGCCCTGCAGAACCCACCCCGTCGCGAAGCCGACCGCGCCACACTCGATCCACACCATCCCCGCGAGCACCGCCACCGAGGCGAACCAGCGATCCGCGTACCAGCGGATCGCTGTAGCCGAACGCCCCCCGCTCCTCAGAACGCACCCCGTCGAGAAGCCGACCGCGCCACGCCCGTCAGGGACGGGCGTGGAATCGACTACAGCACGTCGTCGCTCAGATCGATCGGGTTGCCGAAGCGGTGGTTCGTGATCGAGATCGCCTGCTCGCGGAGGAAGGGCAGCAGTTCGACGCGGCCGGCGGGGGTGACCGGGTCGGCGTAGACGGCGGTGTCGAGGGCGCCGCCGAGGGCTTCGGCGAGGGCGGTCGCGAGGGGGACGCGGGATCCGTCGGCGCGGGTGAGCGGGACCGGCTTGCCTGTGCTGCCGCGGGTCATGCCGGCGACGACGTCGGTGAAGGAGCCGGTCGAGTCGGACGATCGGCGGACGACGGCCTGCTGTCCGTGCGTCGGGCTGCCGGGGGCCTGCGGGCCCGCGTAGCCGTCGACGCGGTCGGAGACGATGTCGCCGATGATGCGGATGCGCCGGGCCGTGATGCGGCCGGCCGCGGCGCGCTCGAGCCACTGGGCGTCGGTCTCGACGACGATGCGCGGGACGAGGCCCGCCATCTCGGCGAGCTCGTCGCCGCCGAGCATCTCCTGGACCCGCGGCGGGAGCGGGAGGGACGTGGAGATGTCCATCCGGGAGCGGGTCAGCAGGCCCGCGGCGATGACGCGGAGGAGCTCTCCGAGGTCGCCGCCGTCGGCCAGGCGCAGCGCGATCGGCACGCGGAGGTAGCGGAACAGGTTCCGCTCGACGCCGACCTTCGAGATGTCGGTGACGACGCCGAACTCGGTCGCCCAGGCGAGCTGGTCGGAGAGGGCGGAGCGGCGGAGCAGGTCGAACTGCTCGAACCGGAGCGAGGACTGGGCCGCCTCGATGAACTGGCGCGCGCGGTCGTCGAGGCCGCGCAGGTGCAGCGTCGAGGAGGAGCGCGCGGGCGAGGGCTTCCAGGAGCCGAGGCCGATGAGGTGGTTGGGTCCGCCCGCCTTCGCGCCGCCGCCGACGGACGAGCGCTTCCAGCCGCCGAAGGGCTGGCGCCGGACGATGGCTCCGGTGATGCCCCGGTTGACGTAGAGGTTGCCCGCCTCGACCGAGTCGATCCAGAGGGCGAGCTCGTCGGCGTGCAGGGAGTGGAGCCCGGCCGTGAGCCCGTACTCGGTGCCGTTCTGCATCCGGACGGCGTCCTCGAGGGTCGCCGCGTGCATGATCCCGAGCACCGGGCCGAAGAACTCGGTGAGGTGGACGTAGCTGTCCTCGGTGACGCCCTCGCGGATCCCGGGCGACCAGAGCGTGCCGCTCTCGTCGAGCCGCTGCGGCTCGACGAGCCACGACTCGCCTCCGCCCAGCGTGGTGAGCGCGTGCAGGAGCTTGCCGGTGGGCTCCTCGATGAGCGGCCCCATCACCGCCGACGGGTCGTCGGGCCGGCCGACGCGGAGCGACGTGACGGCGTCGACCAGCTGGGCGCGGAAGCGCTTGGAGCGGGCGACCGAGCCGACCAGGATCACCAGGGAGGCGGCGGAGCACTTCTGGCCGGCGTGCCCGAAGGCGCTGCGGACGATGTCGGCGACGGCGAGGTCGTAGTCGGCGTGGGGAGTGACGATGATCGCGTTCTTGCCGCTGGTCTCGGCCTGCAGTGCGAGGCCGGGCCGCCAGGAGCGGAAGAGGCGGGCGGTCTCGTAGGAGCCGGTGAGCAGCACGCGGTCCACGAGGGGGTCGGTGATCAGCGCCCGTCCCAGCTCCTCCTCGTCGAGGTCGACCAGGGCGAGGAGCTCCTGCGGGACGCCCGCGTCCCAGAGCGCCTCGACGAGCACAGCCGCCGAGCGGCGGGCCTGGGGCGCCGGCTTCACCACGACTCCGGAGCCGGCGGCGAGCGCCGCGAGGATCGATCCGGCCGGGATGGCGACCGGGAAGTTCCACGGCGGAGCGACGACGGTGACCCGCGCGGGGACGAAGGTGGCCCCGGTGACGGCGTCGAGCTCGCGGGCGCGGGTGGCGTAGTAGTGGGCGAAGTCGATAGCCTCGGAGACCTCGGGGTCGGCCTCGGCGATCGTCTTGCCGGTCTCGGAGGCCATCACCTCGATCAGGCGGTCGCGGTTCGCGGCGAGGACGAGGCCGGCGCGGTCGAGCACGGCCGCTCGGTCGTAGCCCAGGCGCTCGCCCCAGCGCTCCGCGCGGCGGGACACCGCGCGCAGCACCTCCTGGAGCTCCGCCTCGGTGCTCACGCGCGCGGCGTCGGCCGTGCCCGCTCCGATGGTCGAGCCGGCGATGCGCTCGGTGATCAGGCGCGCCCAGCGGCGGTTGCCGGGGAGGGCGGGGTCGGTGTCGGGCTCGTTGTGGAAGCCCGCGGTCGCGGCGGCCGCACCGGAGCCGCGGCTGAGGCCGAGGACGGCCTGCGTCAGGCCCGCGGCGGCCGGGTCCTGCGCCCGCTCGCCGGCGCGGGCGTGCTCCTGCACGAGGCGGCGGCCGGAGCCGGAGGACCACTCCCGCAGGCGGTCCTGCGTGCGGTTCGGCGGCGGGACGGAGTCGTCGAGGGCCTCGAGCGAGGCGCGGAAGCGGCCGAGCTGCCGCTGCAGCACCTCCTCGTCGTCGAGGCGGAACGCGGCCGGCAGGAAGTTCTCGGGGCTGCTGTTCTCCTCGAGCCGGCGGATGAGGTACGAGATGGCCACGTCGAACTCGTGCGGGTGCACGACGGGCGTGTAGAGGAGGAGTCGTCCCACGTCCTCGCGGACGGCGCGCGCCTGCCCGGTCGCCATCCCGAGCAGCATCTCGATCTCGACCGCGCCGGTCACCCCGCGCTCGGTCGCCGTGAGCCACGCCCAGGCGAGGTCGAAGAGGTTGTGCCCGGCGACGCCCACGCGCACCGCGTCGACGCGCTCCGGCCGCAGCGCCCGGTCGAGCAGGCGCTTGTAGTTCGTGTCGGCCTCCACCTTGCTGCCGACGGTCGCGAGCGGCCAGTCGTGCAGGGCCGCGTCGACCCGCTCCATCGCGAGGTTCGCGCCCTTCACGACGCGCACCTTGATCGGGGCTCCGCCGCGGGCCCGGCGCTCCTGCGCCCACTCGGTCAGCTCGTCGAGCACGCGGACGGAGTCGGGCAGGTAGGCCTGCAGGACGATGCCCGCCTCGAGGTCGAGCATGCCCGGCTGCTCGAGGAGGCGTCGGAACACGGCGACCGTCAGGTCGAGGTCGCGGTACTCCTCCATGTCGAGGTTGATGAAGGTGGGGTCGGCTCCGGACGCGGCGGCCTGGTAGAGCGGGGTGAGACGCTCCACGACGCGGTCGACCTCCTCCTCGAAGGCCCACATCGACAGCTGGCTGACGACGCTCGAGACCTTGACGCTGACGTAGTCGACGTCCGGCCGCTCGAGCAGGCGGAGGGTCCCCTCGAGGCGGCGGCGGGCCTCGCGCTCGCCGAGCACGGCCTCGCCGAGGAGGTTGAGGTTGAGCCGGTCGCCGCCCTCGCGCAGCGCGGCGACGGCCGCACCGAGACGCGCCTCCGAGGCGTCGACCACGAGGTGCCCAACGAGGCGGCGGAGGACCCGGCGGGCCGCGGGCACGACCACCCAGGGCAGCACGGGGCCGACGGCGCCGCCGGTGCTGATCGCGGCGCGCAGGTAGGAGGGGAGGAAGGCGGGCGTCTTCGCGGTGAGCGCCGCGAGGTTCTCGGCCGCGACCGAGAGGTCCTCGGGCCGGGCGACGCCGTCGACGAACCCGACGGTGAAGTCGAGTCCGTTCGGGTCCTGGAGCACGCCCGCGAGCCGCTGGGCGGCGGGCTCGACCGGGAACTCGCCGCTGCGCGCGATCCAGCGGCGGACCAGGGACTCGACGCGCTCGATCATCGGGCGGTCGTCGACCTCGGGCTCGGCGGCGGCGGGCGCGGCGAGCTCCGACTCCGACGCGGCGTCGGGCCCGCGCAGGACCTCGTCCTCAGCGTCGCGCACGACCTCGTCCTCTGCATCGGGCTCGCTCACGGCCTCGTCCTGAGCGTCGCGCACGACCTCGTCCTCGTCCTGAACACCGGGCTCGCGCAGGTCCTCGTCCTCAGCGTCGGACTCCTGCTCGTCCTGAGGCTCAGCCACGTCCTCAGCGTCGGACTCCTGGTCGTCCTGAGGCTCGGCCACGTTCTCGGACGCGGACTCCGGCGCCGGCACGACCTCGGCCCCGCTCACGGAGTCGCGCGCCTCACCGGCCTCGACCTCGTCGTCCGACCCCGTGCCGCCCTCCGGCGTCCGACCACCGATCGTCGCGTCGACCCCGCTCCGCACGGCCGCCTCGTCGGGCTCGCGCTCCGGGTCGCTGCCGGGCACACCTGGGGTCGTCGACTGCTGCATCCTCCGAGGCTAAGCCCGACCCGCCGCCCGGACGCGGCGTGACGCGGTGGTCGCGCCGACTCGCCCGCGAGCCGCCCCTGTGGAGGAGCGGATCAGTGCCGGCGGTGGTCCTGGATGGTCATCCGCGGGCCGTGCCGCGGCTTCCTCGCTCCGCTGCAGCCGATCAGCCGGATGACCCGCTGCCGGTGCCCGCGCCACGGCTCGAGGAGCTCGAGCATGCCGTCGTCGTCGACCCCGAGCCGGCCCGTGAGCGCGAAGCCGACGGCCGCGGCCAGGTGGTAGTCGCCCACGCTGACCGCGTCCGGATCTCCGTGGGCGCGCATCATCACCTCGGACGCCGTCCACGGCCCGATCCCCGGCACCGACTGCAGCCGGCGGGCGACCTCGTCGCCGCCCCGCCCGAGCGCGAGGGTCCGCTCGAGGCCGGAGGCGACGAGCGCGGCGGTGAGGACGGTCCGCGAGCGCCGCGGATCCACTCCCGCGCGGTGCCAGTCCCACGAGGGCACGCGCCGCCACTGCTGCGCGCTCGGAGCCACGTGCAGAGCGACCGGCCCCGGGGCGGGCTCCCCGTGGAGGCGCACCAGCACCCGGTAGGCGCGCCACGCCTCCGTGCTCGTGACCTTCTGCTCGAGGACCGACGGCGCGAGCATCTCGAACACCAGGTTCGCGCGCGTGAGGCGCAGGCCCGCCGAGCGGCGGAGCACCTCGGCGAGCGGCGCGTGGGCCGACAGGTCGAGCCCGCTCCAGTCGTCGCCGTGGCCGAGGAGCTCGGGGACCGCGTCGATCAGCCACTCCGCTCCCCCGCCCCAGGCGCGCGCGTGGATCGCGCCGTCCGCCGCCTGCCGCAGATGCAGCGTGCCCGGGCCGAGCGGCGTGCGGAACGCCCGCCAGAAGCCGGACGCGTCGAGGAGCATGGTCGGGTCGCCCGAGCCCCGCAGCAGCGTGCGGAGGGTGAGCTCGAGGCTCACGGGCTCCGACGGCGCGTAGACCGTCGCCCAGGAGGGCTCGGGAGCAGGGGCGGGGATCGACACGCAGTGATGCTAACCGGCGGCTCCGACACCGGATCGGACGCTCCTCCGCAGAACCCCCATCCACGACGTGTTCGGAGCGACACGCCCGGCGGATTGGTTCAGACGGCGTGAACACATGCGCGGATCCGATCGCCCGTTTCCACTGGTCAGCAGGTCGGTCCCGGGCGTAGCTTCGCGCTGTCGCGGCGGCGCTCCAGCTGCCCGGCACCCGCCTAACACTGGAGATGCGCACATGTTCGACACGACCTTCATCCGCAACGCGATCGTCAAGAGCTCTGAGACCGCTCTCGACCGTCGCCGCTTCTTCGAGGCCACCGGCGTCGCCGGCCTCGGCATCGGAGCCGCGGCCCTCGCCGCGCCCACCGCCTCCGCCGAGGAGGTCGCTGCCAGCGGCCCCAGCGACGCCTCGATCCTCAACTTCGCCCTCAACCTCGAGTACCTCGAGGCCGAGTTCTACCTCCGCGCCGTCTACGGCACCGGCCTCGGCGGCTCGGACGTGACCGGCAAGGGCACGCCCGGCGGCGTCATCGGCGGCCGCCCCGTCGACTTCAAGACCCCGTGGCTGAAGAGCTTCGCCACCGAGGTCGCGAACGACGAGAAGGCCCACGTGCAGTTCCTGCGGGCCGCGCTGGGCACCGCGAAGGTGGCCCGCCCGGCGATCAACCTGAAGGACAGCTTCAACTCCGCCGCCGTTGCGGCGGGGCTGATCAAGGCGGGTCAGTCGTTCGACCCGTTCGCGAGCGAGTCGAACTTCCTGCTCGGCGCCTTCGTCTTCGAGGACGTGGGAGTGACCGCCTACAAGGGCGCCGCCCCGCTCATCCAGTCGAAGACCTACCTCGACGCGGCCGCCGGCATCCTCGCGGTGGAGGCGTACCACGCGGGCGCGATCCGCTCGGCGATCTACGCCGCCGACCTGTCCGACTCGGCGAACAAGCTCTCCGACGCGCGCGACAGCCTCGACGGCAAGACCGACCTCGACCAGGGCGTCAAGGTCAACGGCCAGGCGAACATCGTCCCGACCGACGGCAGCTCCATCGCGTTCAGCCGCACCCCGGGCCAGGTCCTCAACATCGTGTACCTGAACCCCGCGGCCGGGACGCGCACCGGCGGATTCTTCCCCCGCGGCGTCAACGGCGAGCTCGTCACGACCTAGTCCCACCAGCACCGAGCACGACGACGGGCCCTTCCTCGAGGCGGCGAGGAGGGGCCCGTCGTCGTCCGCGTGCACATCCGTTCACCGGGTCCTCTAACCTGAGCGAGTGAAGATCGGGATCCTGACCTCCGGTGGCGACTGCCCCGGCCTCAACGCCGTCATCCGCGGTGCCGTCTACAAGGGCATCAAGGTCTACGACCAGGAGTTCGTGGGCTTCCGGAACGGCTGGCGCGGAGTGGTCGACGGCGACCTCCTGCCCCTGGGCCGCCCCGAGATCCAGGGCATCGCCAAGCAGGGCGGCACGATCATCGGCACCAGCCGGACGAACCCCTTCGAGGGCGAGAACGGCGGCCCCGAGAAGATCGCCGAGATGATGGACCGCAACGGCATCGACTCGATCATCGCGATCGGCGGCGAGGGCACCCTGGCGGCGGCCAAGCGCCTCACGGACGCGGGCCTCAAGATCGTCGGCGTCCCGAAGACCATCGACAACGACCTCGGCGCCACCGACTACACCTTCGGCTTCGACACCGCCGTCGGCATCGCGACCGACGCGATGGACCGCCTCCGCACCACCGGCGACTCGCACGGCCGCTGCATGGTCGCCGAGGTCATGGGCCGCCACGTCGGCTGGATCGCCCTGCACTCCGGCATGGCCGCGGGCGCCCACGTCATCCTCATCCCGGAGAAGCGCACCTCCCTAAACCAGATCGTCGAGTGGGTGCAGAGCGCGCAGGACCGCGGGCGCGCACCGCTCGTCGTGGTCGCCGAGGGCTTCTCGCTCGACACGATGGACGACGCCCACTCCGAGCGCGGCCTCGACGCCTTCGGCCGGCCCCGCCTCGGCGGCATCGGCGAGCTGCTGGCTCCGCTCATCGAGGAGCGCACCGGCATCGAGACCCGCGCCACGACGCTCGGCCACATCCAGCGCGGAGGCACGCCCACCGCGTTCGACCGCGTCCTCGCGACCCGCCTGGGCATGGCCGCCATCGACTCCGTCGTCGCCGAGCACTGGGGCCGCATGGTCGCCCTGCGCGGCACCGACATCTACCACGTGGACTTCGCCGAGGCGCTTGGCACCCTCAAGACGGTCCCGGACGCCCGCTACGAGGAGGCGCGCACCCTCTTCGGGTAGCGCGCGCTCCCCGCGGAGCGGGTCAGCCCTTCGCGCCGTCCGGCGTCGCCGTGGCGACGATCTGCGCCCGCGCGAGGGTGTGGAAGTGCGCGTTGAAGCCGAGGATCGCCGGCGTCGACTCCGGATCGAGGTCGAGCGACTCGACGTCGAGGGCGTGCACCACGAAGAAGTAGCGGTGCTCGCGGTCCGGCGGCGCCGCTCCGACGAACTGGCGCAGCCGCATCTCGTTGGGCAGCGTCTGCGCGCCCGCCGGGAGCAGCTCGAAGCCGGCGGCTCCGGCTCCCGTGGGGAGCTCCGTGGTGTCGGCCGGGAGGTTGTAGACGGCCCAGTGCCAGAAGCCGGAGCCGGTGGGCGCGTCGGGGTCGAACACCGTCACGGCGAAGCTCTTCGTCTCGGCGGGGGCTCCCGACCAGCGCAGGTGCGGCGAGACGTCCTCCCCGCCGGAGCCCTCGCCGTAGTGGCGGGCGGACAGGGGCGCACCGTCGGCGATGTCGTCGCTCTCGAGCGCGAAGGTCGGCACCTCGCCGAGGCGGGCGTAGGGGTCGTAGGTCCAGTCGGACATCCGGTTTCTCCGTTCGGGAAGGGCGGGCGGGGGCCCGCGCCCTCAGCCTAGGAACCCGGCGGTGCGCGCCGAAGGGCTTGCGGAGGGGGTCAGGACCCGAGATAGCGCCCGGGCCGGTGGTTGAACGCCAGGACCAGGTTGAGCACCACCACTCCCGCCGCCGAGATCAGCACGTTCAGCGGAGGCACCACCAGCAGCGCGGCCGCGACCACGCACGCGTCGAGCGCCATCATCACGTAGCCCGCCCGCCAGCCGAGCCGCTCCTGCGCGATCAGGGCGACGATGCTGAATCCGCCCAGGCTCGACCCGTGCCGGAAGAGGATCAGGAGGCCGATCCCCGCGAGCACGTCGCCCGTGAGGACGCCGTAGACGGGCTCGATCCGCAGCTCGCCGAACGCCAGCGGGTGCAGGCCCGCCAGGACCGAGACCAGCACGATCGAGAACATGGTCCGCAGCGTGAAGCGCCAGCCCTTCTTCCACAGCGAGAGGGCGAGGAACGGCACGTTGACCGTGACGAGGATCACGCCGAACGGGATGTCGAGCGGGTACCCCAGCAGCAGTGCGAGACCCGCGGTGCCGCCCGTGACCGCCTGGCTCGCGCGCAGCAGGTAGAGGCCGAGCGACACGACGAACGCACCGGTGACGAGACCGAAGACGTCCTCGAGGCGGGAGTGCGGCACGGGGGCGGAGGCGTCGGGCACCCGACGATGCTGCCACACGCCGCGCCCCGGTCCGGACGTCCTCGTAGGATGTGCCGGTGCTGCCGAAGATCCTGCTGTTCTACCGCTTCGTGCCGCTGGCCGACCCCGAGTCCGTGCGGCTGTGGCAGCGCGAGCTGTGCGAGTCGCTGGGCCTGCGCGGGCGCCTGCTGATCTCGGAGCACGGGGTGAACGGCACGCTGGGCGGCGGGATGGACGCCCTGAAGCGCTACGTCCGCCGCACCCGTGAGCACTCGGCCTTCCACGGGCTCGAGGTGAAGTGGAGCGACGGCTCCGGCCTCGACGACGACGGCCGCAGCCTCGACTTCCCCGGTCTCTCGGTGAAGGTGCGCGACGAGATCGTCTCGTTCGGCGCGCCCGACGAGCTGCGGGTCGACGCCGACGGGGTCGTCGGGACGGCGCCGCGGCTCGACCCGGACCAGCTGGACGCCCTCGTCGCCGAGCGCGACGACGTGGTGCTCTTCGACGGCCGCAACGCCTTCGAAGCCGAGATCGGCAGGTTCGAGGGGGCGATCGTGCCGGGGGTCTCCAGCACCCGCGAGTTCGTCGAGCAGCTCGACGCCGGCGTCTACGACCACCTCAAGGGCCGGCCCGTGGTCACGTACTGCACCGGCGGCATCCGCTGCGAGGTGCTGTCGAGCCTGATGACGGCGCGCGGCTTCGGCGAGGTGTACCAGCTCGACGGAGGCGTCGTCCGCTACGCCGAGGCGCGGCGCGACCGCGGTCTGTGGAAGGGGGCCCTGTACGTCTTCGACGGCCGCGGCTCCGTCTCCTTCTCCCCCGACGCCGAGGCGCTCGGCCGCTGCACCTCGTGCGCCGCGCCGACCAGCCGGATGCGCAACTGCACCGATCTCTCCTGCCGCGCCCAGCTCGTGGTCTGCGCCGACTGCGATGCGGCGGCCTGCGCCGCGCACGCGGGCCCTACGCTCGTGCCATGAGCATCGAAGCGCGCGGACGCACCCTCGTCGACCTCCACACCGCCCCCGAGCTGCTGCAGGTGGTGAACGTCTGGGACGTGATCAGCGCGACCACGATCGCCGCACTCCCGGAGACCCGGGCGCTCGCGACCGCCAGCCACTCCATCGCGGCGGCGTTCGGCTACGAGGACGGCGAGCGGATCCCGCTGGAGCTGCACCTGGGCATGATCGAGCGCATCGTCGCCGCCGTCGAGGTCCCGGTCTCGGCCGACCTCGAGGCGGGCTACGGCGACACGGGCGAGACGGTCCGCCGCGCGATCGGGATCGGCGTCGTGGGCGCGAACCTCGAGGACCAGGCGAAGCCGCTCCCGGAGGCGCTGCGGGCGGTCGAGAAGGCCGTCGCCGCGGCCGAGGAGGAGGCGGTGCCCTTCGCTCTCAATGCCCGCACGGACGTGCTCCTCCGCGCCGGCGACCGCGACCGCGGCGAGGTCCTGGCCGACGCGATCGAGCGCGGCCGCGCCTACCTCGACGCCGGCGCCACCTGCTTCTTCGTCCCCGGGCTGCTCCAGGACGCCGAGCTGGAGTCCCTCGTCGCCGCCCTCGGGCGGCAGCGCGTCAGCGTCATCGGCGTCCCCGGATCGCAGTCGCCCGCCCGCTTCGAGGAGCTCGGGCTGGCCCGCGTCTCCTACGGTCCGTGGACGCAGCGCGTCGCCCTGACGGCGCTCCAGGACGCGGCCTCCGCCCTCTACTCCGGCGGATCGCTCCCCGAGGGCACCCGGCCCCTGAACTGACCGCCCGGCCGCGGGCCCGCGGGCGTAGCGTGGGCCCATGTACCGAGCCATCGTCGTCGAGCGGCACTCCGACTCCGACACCGACACCCCCAACCGAGCCCGCCTCCTCGAGCGCGACGACCCCGACCGCTCGCACGGCGACGTGTCGATCGCCGTCGAGTACTCGAGCGTCAACTACAAGGACGCCCTGGCGCTGGCGGGGCGGCCCGGGATCGTGCGCCGCACCCCGCTCGTCGCCGGCATCGACCTGGTCGGCACCGTGGAGTACGCGGACGGCGAGGCGGGCGAGCGCTTCGACTCCGGCGACCGGGTGGTGCTCAACGGCGCCGGCCTCGGCGAGCGCCACGACGGCGGGCTCGCCGAGCGGGCGCGTGTCGACTCCGCGTCGCTGCTCCGGCTGCCCGGCGCCATCTCGGCGGCACGGGCCGGAGCGATCGGCACCGCGGGCTTCACGGCGATGCTGGCCGTGCTGGCGCTCGAGCGGCACGGCGTGCGGCCGGGCAGCGGTCCCGTCCTGGTGACGGGGGCCTCGGGAGGCGTGGGGTCGCTCGCCGTCGCGCTCCTGACGCGCCTGGGCCACGAGGTCGTCGCCTCGACCGGCCGGCTCGGCGAGCACGGCGCTCTGCTCCAGCGCCTCGGCGCCTCCGACGTCATCGACCGCGCCGAGCTGCAGGAGGGCGGGAAGCCGCTGCAGTCCGAGCGCTGGGCGGGAGCGGTGGACTCCGCCGGCTCGCACACGCTCGCGAACGCCCTCGCGCAGACGCGGTGGGGCGGCACCGTGGCGGCGTGCGGTCTCGCGCAGGGCCCGGACCTGCCGGTGAGCGTGATGCCGTTCATCCTGCGCGGAGTGACGCTGGCCGGCATCAACTCGGTGGAGGCGCCGCGCAAGCTCCGCGAGGAGGCCTGGCGCCGCCTCGCCCACGACCTCGACCTGGAGCTGCTCGACGAGCTGACGACGACGGTGCCGCTCGGCGGGGCGGTCGACGCGGCCGAGGACGTGCTCGCAGGCCGCTCGCACGGTCGGACGCTGGTGGACGTCCGCGCCTGAGGGCACGGCGTCGGCGGAGGGCGTCCGCCCGCCTCGAGCGTCGAGGAGGGGGCGCCTCGGCCGGCGCTGCGGGGCTGCTGCTCGTGCGGCGGTGCGCTACTCCGCGGCCTCGGTGGCGCCGCTCGGCTCGGCCGACGCGTGACCGACGGAGGAGTCGGGGCGCGCGGCGCGGGGTTTCGCCGGCGTGCGGGGCTTCGGCGCGGGCTTCGCGGCCGGCCCCGGCTTCGCGGGGGCGGGCTCGGCGGACTCGGATCCGGCGGGCTTCGGCTCGGCGGGCTTCGATCCCGCGGACTTTTTCTCGGCGGGCTTCGGCTCCGCGGGCTTCGGCTCGGCGGGCTTCGGCTCGGCGGGCTTCACCGGAGCTGCGGAGTCGATCGGCTCGGAGCCGATGACGTCCACGGGCGCGGAAGCCCCGGACTCGGCCGGCGTGCTCGCGGCGGTCCGAGCACTCGTTTTCGGAGCGCCCTTCGGCGTGGCCTTCGGGCTCTTCGGAGCGGCCCCCGCTGCTGACTCCGTCGGAGCCGCGACGTCCTCCGCGGCGCCGTCCGCCTCCGGAGCCGCGGTCGCCGCGCTCCCGCCGCTCGCAGCCTCCCGGCCCTCGACCACCGTCACCGGACCGGCCGCCTCCGCGGCCACGGCCGCGGCCTCCGCCGCCTTCGCCTTCTTCTTCGCGCGCTTCTCCGCGGCGGCCGCCTGTGCCCGCTCCGCCTGCTCGGCGACCTCGGGGACGATCACGAGGTCGTCGGTCTCGATCACGGGGATCGCCGCGGTCGTCGTCCCCAGCTGGAGGGCCGCGATCAGCTCGGGAGCGTGCTTGGTGCTCACGATCAGGCGGGAGTAGTCCTCGTCGACCAGGTCGATCACGACGGCCGAGGCAGTGCGCTTGATCAGCAGGAAGTCCTTGCCGCCGTGGAACTTCCACGTGCCGGCTGCGAGCGTGAGCGGCACCGCGGTGCCCGGCGCGCGGATGCCCCGGACCCAGATCCAGGGGTCCTCGGTGACCGTCGCCGAGCGGATGCTCGACCGGTCGACGACGACGTCGCTGCGGTGGAACGCGAGCAGTCGCTCGGCCGCGGTGAGGCGGAGTTCGAGGCGGTCGGGGAGCACGGTCACGACGGGCATGCCTCTAGTCTGCCCCGCCGCCCGCCGCCGGGTCAGCGCCGGATCGCACAACGATGCCCCGCCGCTCGCGTGGGTGGCAGCATGGTCGGATGCCGATGGATCCGGACGAGGCGCGCCTCCTCGACGCGCTGCTGGCCGAGCGGCAGGCCGAGACGCGCGACGAGGCGGCCCGGCTCGAGGCCTCGCTGGCCGAGCTCCTGCGCGACCGTGCCGACGGCACCGCCGATGACGAGCACGACCCGGAGGGCACGCCGCTCTCGGCCGAGTGGTCGCGGATGGCCGGAGTCCGCGACGCTCTCGCCCGCACGGCGCGCGAGCTCGACGCCGCTCGCACCCGCCTCGGCACCGGCGGCTACGGGGACTGCGCCTCGTGCGGCCGCCCGATCGGAGCCGCCCGCCTCGCCGCCCGGCCCACGGCCGAGCTCTGCATCGACTGCGCCCGGCTAGCGGAGTCGCGCATCCGCTGACGCCCCGCGAGGCGAGCCTGCGGCATGCCCTCCGTCTGAAGGCCCCCACAGATCCCGGCGTGCGGAAACCCGGTTTCTCCTGCGAGCATTCACATCCGGTCGCGTCCCTCGAACAGGTCTGACGGACCACCCCTCCCTCCCTGCTCGAAAGGCACTCCTGCGATGACCGAGACGTCGACCGCCCGATCGACCGGCGCCCCTCCCGCCCCCGACAAGCGCGCCTGGCGCTCGCTGATCGTCCTGCTCGCGGGCATGTTCATCGCCCTGCTCGACACGACCATCGTGAACGTGGCGCTTCCCACCATCCGCACCACGCTCGACGCCTCCGAGTCGACGCTCTCCTGGATCATCTCCGGCTACGCCCTCGCGTTCGGCCTCGCCCTGATCCCTGCCGGCCGCCTCGGCGACCGCTTCGGGCACAAGTGGGTCTTCGTCAGCGGCATCGCCCTCTTCACCGTCGCCAGCTTCGCGTGCGGACTGGCCGCGGACGACACCCAGCTCGTCGTCGCCCGCATCGTGCAGGGCCTGGCGGGCGGCGTCTTCGTCCCGGCGGTCAACGCCTACATCCAGCTCCTCTTCCGCGGTCCCTCGCGCGGCAAGGCCTTCGCGGTGATGGGCGCGGTCCTCGGCGTCTCGTCGGCGCTCGGCCCGATCATCGGCGGCCTGATCATCCAGGCCTTCGGCGACGAGAACGGCTGGCGCCTGGTCTTCTGGGTGAACCTGCCCATCGGCGTCGCGACCCTGATCGCCGCCGCGGTCCTCCTCCCCGCCCGCCGCGACCTCGAGGCCGGCGACCGCGCCCCGAGCGGAGGCGTCGACTGGCTCGGCCTCGTCCTCGTCTCCGGCGGCCTGGTCGCCCTGCTCGTCCCGCTCATCCAGGGCGAGGACGAGGGCTGGCCGCTGTGGACCTTCCTCTCGATCGCCGGCGGAGTCCTGCTCCTCGCCGCGTTCGGCGCCTGGGAGGTCCTCCACGTCCGCCGCGGACGCGCTCCCCTGGTGCCGCCGACGCTGTTCCGCCACCCGGCCTTCACCGGAGGCGTGATCCTCGCGCTGGTCTACTTCGCGGCCTTCACGAGCATCTTCTTCACCATCTCGCTGCTCTGGCAGTCGGGCCTCGGCCACACCGCGCTCGAGTCGGGCCTGGTGTCGATCCCCTTCGCGATCGGCAGCATCATCAGCTCCTCGCAGAGCAACCGGATGACGGCGCGCCTGGGGCGCAACGTCCTGGTGATGGGCAGCGGACTGCTCGCCGTCGGGCTCGGCTGGGTCTGGCTGGTGCTGCTGACCGCGACCCCGGACTCGATCAGCAACTGGCAGCTCCTGCCGCCGCTGCTGATCGCGGGCCTCGGCAACGGCTTCTTCATCGCCCCGAACGTGCAGTTCATCGTCTCGACCGTCGACCCGCAGGACGCGGGCGCGGCGAGCGGCGTGATCTCGGCGATCCAGCGCATCGGCTCGGCCGTGGGCATCGCGGTCATCGGCAGCGTGCTGTTCGGGAGCCTCGTCATCACGGGTCCGGACACGGTCGCCTCTGGCTTCCTCGACGCCGCGGCTCCCGCGATGCTCCTGAGCACCCTGATGGCGGTCGCCGCTTTCGCGCTGGTGTTCGTGCTGCCGAAGTCGGTCTCGCGCCGGGGCTGAGGGCCCCTGCCCGGTCGCCGCACGCCGGCGGCCGGGCGCGCGGGACGTCCGCCGCCCGGAGATCCGGTGCGGCGGGCCCCCCGCCTGATCCGCGGGTGGCCCGGGAGCCTACGCCCGAGCGGCCGCTGCGGCCTTCGCCGCCGCCGGCAGCGCGTCCACGATGCGCCCGATCGCCGCGTCGTCGTGCGCGGCCGAGACGAACCAGGCCTCGTACACCGACGGCGGCAGCGAGACGCCCGCGTCGAGCATCGCGTGGAAGAACGCCGGGTAGCGGAACGACTCCTGCGCCTGGACCTCGGCGTAGTCGCGCACCGGCCGGCCCAGGTCCGTGAACATGAAGCTGAAGAGGCTCCCGGCCGTCTGCACCGTGTGCGCGACGCCCTCGGCCGTCAGCGCCGCCGACACCTCGCGCTGGAGCGTCAGCGCCGTGGCGTCCAGCGAGGCGTAGACCGCGTCGTCGGCCAGCTGCAGCGTCCGGATGCCCGCGGCCACCGCGACCGGGTTCCCGGAGAGGGTGCCCGCCTGGTACACCGGCCCGAGCGGCGCCAGGTGATCCATGACGTCCGCACGGCCGCCGAGAGCCGCGACCGGCATCCCTCCGCCGATGACCTTGCCGAAGGTGTAGAGGTCGGCCCGGTACGGAGCCTCGGCGCCGCGGTTCTCGAGCCCCCACCAGCCGCCGGCGCTCACGCGGAAGCCGGTGAGCACCTCGTCCATGATCAGCAGCGAGCCGTTCGCGTGCACGAGGTCGGCGAGGGCCGCGTTGAAGCCCGGGTCCGGAGCGACGACGCCCATGTTGGCGGCCGCGGCCTCGGTGATGACCGCCGCGATGTCGGCGCCGCGCTCGGCCAGGACCGCGCGCACCGCCTCGAGGTCGTTGTACGGCAGCACGATCGTCTGGGCCGCGGTCGCGGCCGTGACGCCGGCGGAGGCGGGCAGCGAGAGGGTCGCGAGACCGGAGCCGGCATCGGCGAGCAGTCCGTCGGAGTGGCCGTGGTAGTGGCCGGAGAACTTGATCAGCAGGTCGCGGCCGGTGACGCCGCGGGCGAGGCGGATCGCCGTCATCGTCGCCTCGGTGCCGGTGGAGACCAGGCGGAGCTTCTCGATCGGCGAGACTCCCCCGGCCGTGATCCGCGCCTCGACCAGCTCGGCGAGGTCGGTCTCGGCGGGAGTGGACGCGCCGAACGAGAGACCGCGGGCGGCCGCCTCCTGCACCGCCGCGACGACCTCGGGGTGCGCGTGCCCGAGGACCGCGGGGCCCCAGGAGCAGACGAGGTCGACGTACTCGTGCCCGTCCGCGTCCGTGATGTACGGGCCGGCGGCCGAGACCATGAAGCGCGGGGTCCCGCCGACCGAGCGGAACGCTCTGACGGGCGAGTTGACGCCTCCGGGGATCGCGTGCCGGGCACGCTCGTACAGGGTGTCGTTCGCCGAGGTGGTCACCCCTCCAGGGTACGCGCGCCGCCCGGCGCCCTCGCGCCGGAGAGGCGCTTTCGGACGAGATGCCGAGGCTCGCTCCCGGGAGGAGGAGCGGCTACTTCAGCAGGTCGCGAGCGATCTCGACGGCCCAGTACGTGAGAACCGCGTCGGCCCCCGCGCGGAGGATCCCCGTGACCGACTCCAGGATCGCCGGCTCGCGCGAGATCCAGCCGTTCGCGGCGGCGGCCTCGATCATCGCGTACTCCCCCGACACCTGGTACGCCCAGACCGGCACGTCCGAGACGGATGCGACGTCCGAGAGCACGTCGAGATAGCTCATGGCGGGCTTCACCATCACCACGTCGGCACCCTCGGCGAGGTCGAGGGTCGCCTCGCGCAGGCCCTCGCGGCGGTTCGCCGGGTCCTGCTGGTAGGTGCGGCGATCGCCCTCGAGCGTGGACTGCACGGCCTCGCGGAACGGACCGTAGAAGCTGGAGGCGTACTTCGCCGAGTACGCGAGGATCGCGGTGTCCAGGTGCCCGGCGCCGTCGAGAGCGGCGCGGATCGCTCCGACCTGGCCGTCCATCATCCCCGAGAGCCCGAGCAGGTGGGAGCCGGCCTCGGCCTGGGCGAGCGCCATCTCCTCGTAGCGGAGGAGCGTGGCGTCGTTGTCGACGCGCCCGCGGTCGTCGAGCACGCCGCAGTGGCCGTGGTCGGTGAACTCGTCCAGGCACAGGTCGCTCTGCACGACCAGCGCGTCGCCGACCTCCTCCACGACGACCCGCGTCGCGGCGTTGAGCACGCCGTCGGGGTCGGTCGCACCGGAGCCGACCGCGTCGCGCGTGGTGGGCACGCCGAACAGCATCACGCCGCCGATCCCCGCCTCGGCCGCCTCCGTCACCGCTCCGCGGACGCTGTCCAGCGAGTGGTGCATCACCCCCGGCATCGACCCGATCGGCCGGGCCTCGGTGGTCCCCTCGGCCACGAAGAGGGGCAGGATCAGCTGCGCCGGGTGGATGCGCGTCTCCTGGACGAGACGGCGGAGTGCGGGGGTCGTGCGGAGGCGGCGCGGGCGGATGGCAGTCATGTCCTCCAGCGTAATCCCGCCCCGCCGAGCACCTCCCGGGAGCGCGAACGCCTCACCCCGTGGAGGTGCTCCGGACGCACGACATCAGCCGAGAGGCGGATCCCTGGCCTGCGGGGCGAGGCCCGCCCCTCCCGGCCGACGTCGCGCCGGGGAGGCGGCTCAGCGGGGAGCGCGCTCCGTGGCGACGGCGGCGACCGCGTCGATGAGGGAGGAGGCCGAGCGCTCGTCGGCGACGACGTCGACGCGCAGGCCGAAGGCGCGGGCGTCCTTCGCGGTCTGCGGGCCGATCGCGGCGACGAGGATCGACTCGGGCACCGGGCCGAGCTGCTTCTGGACCTGCTCCGCCACGCTGCCCGAGGTGACGAGGATCGCGTGCACGGCTCCGCCGGCGACATCCGCCACGACGCGCTCCTCCACCGGGACGCCGACCGTACGGTAGGCGACCACGGAGCGCACGTCGTGCCCGATGCGGGTGAGGCCCTCGGTGAGCAGCGGCTTGGCGATCTCGGACCGCAGCGTCAGCACGCGCAAGGGGTGCCGACCGCCGGTCGCCTCCTCCCACTCGGCCAGGAGGCCGCGGGCGGAGTTGTCCTCGGAGGGGACGAGGTCCACGGAGTAGCCGGCGGCGACGAGCGCGGCCGCCGTGGTCTCGCCGACCGCCGCCACCTTGGTGCTGGCGGGCACGGTGGTGCGCAGGAGGGAGAGGACATCGACCGTGGTGGCGCTCGTGACGGTCATCCAGTCGAAGGCGCCGGCCTCGAGGTCGGCGAGGGCCTGCTCGAGCGCCGGGAAGTCGTCGGTCGGCGCGAAGTTGATCATCGGAGCGACGACGGGCGAGGCTCCCTTGGCACGGAGAGCGGCGGCGACACCGTCCCCCCACGGGCCTCCGCGGGGGACGAGGATGCGCCACCCCTGCAACGGCTTCTCCCACTGGGAGTAGGCGGCGGGGACGATCACGAAGGGGCTCCCAGGGGTGCGAGTTCGGCGGCACCCGCACCGAGAAGCGCGTCAGCGAGCAGAGAGCCGCAACGGAACGCGGCTTCGACGACGGGCAGTTCGCGACCACCATACTGCGGATCCGCCCGGTGTCGACCACCGCCGACCGAACCGTTACCGACCGGCTCCGCGACCTCCCGTGCGAGGGACGCCGTGCCGTCGACGGCGAAGACCACGCCGTGCAGGACCACGCGGTCCTCCTCGACGACCGCGGAGGCTCCGATCGGAGCGGCGCACCCGGCCTCGAGGGAGGCGAGGAGCGACCGCTCGGCCGTGATCGCCGCGCGGGTCGGCACGTGCTCGACCGCCGCGAGAGCGGCACGCAACTCCTCCGACGGCTCCTCGTCGCGCACCTCGATGGCCAGCGCTCCCTGACCGGGGGCGTGCGGGGAGACGTCGAAGCCGAGCACCTCGGTGATCGCGTCGACCCGGCCGAGGCGGCGCAGGCCGGACAGGGCGAGCACGATCGCGTCCAGCGGCGAGTCGCTGCCGGGCAGCACCCTCCGGAGCCGGGTGTCGATGTTGCCGCGGATGTCCACGATCTCGAGGTCCGGACGGGCGGCCAGCAGCGCCGCGCGCCGACGGGGCGAGCCCGTGCCCACGCGGGCTCCGACCGGCAGGGTCGCCAGGGTGAGCCCGTCGCGGGCGCAGAGCGCGTCGCGCGGGTCCTCCCGCTCGGGGACCGCTCCGAGCAGCAGGCCCTCCACCGCAGCGGTGGGCAGGTCCTTCAGCGAGTGCACGATCGCATCGCAGCGCCCGGCGAGCAGCGCGTCGCGCAGGGCGCTGACGAACACGCCGGTGCCGCCGAGGGAGGCGAGCGAGCCGCGCATGCGGTCGCCGTCCGACTCGATGCGCACCAGCTCCACGGGGACCCCCGCGGCGGCCGACATCAGATCGGCCGTCATCCGGGTCTGCGCCACCGCGAGCGCGCTCGCGCGGGTGCCGACTCTGATGCTCACGACAGACGACTCCTCATCACGGTGCGACTCCCGCCAGGGCGGGCTTGAACCCCGCTCGCACGTTCTCGCAGCAGCCGGGGCGGCAGACGTCGTACCAGGGGCCGAGCGCCGTCATCGAGAGCCGGTCCTCCGTCGGCACGCCGTTGACGCGCTCGAGGACCAGGTCGATCAGGCCGGAGACGTAGACCGGGTCCGTGCCGGGGGTCGCGACGCGGAGCGCGACGAGTCCGTGCTCCTCCGAGGTCTCGAGGGCCTCGTTGTCGAGGTCCCACATGACCTCCATGTGGTCGGACACGAAGCCGAGCGGGACGATCAGCAGCGCGCGGCGGCCGCGGGCCGGCAGCTCCGCGATGGCGTCGTTGATGTCCGGCTCGAGCCAGGGCTGGGTGGGCGGGCCGGAGCGCGACTGGTAGACCAGCTGCCAGGGCACGTCCTCGTCCGTGGCGGCGGCCATGACGACCTCGGCGACGGCGAGGTGCTGCGCCTCGTAGGCGCCGCCCGGTCCGAACTCGTGCACGTCGACGACGGTGCCGTCGTCGTGGCGCTCGTGGGGTCCGCTGCGCTCGGCGTCGGCCATGGGGATCGAGTGCGTCGAGAACAGCACCTCCACCTCGGACGTGACATCGAGGTCGGGCATCCGCTCGCGCAGCTCGTCGAGCCCGTCGTGGACGGCCTTGATGAACGGCATCACGAAGCCGGGGTGGTCGAAGAACTGGCGCACCTTGTCGATCCGCAGCTCGCCCTCGAGGCCGGTCGCGTCGAGCGCCGCCGCGTAGTCCTCGCGGTACTGCCTGCAGGACGAGAAGGAGGAGTACGCGCTGGTGGCGATGGCGAGCAGGTTGGTGAACCCGCGCTCCTTCGCCTCGGCGACGGCCTCGCTCATGTAGGGCGCCCAGTTGCGGTTGCCCCAGAGCACGGGGAGGTCGATGCCGCGGTTCGCGAGCTCGGCCTCGAGCGCCTTCTTCAACGCGCGGTTCTGCGCGTTGATCGGGCTGACGCCGCCGAAGTGGCGGTAGTGGTGGGCGACCTCCTCGAGGCGCTCCTCCGGGATGCCGCGGCCGCGGGTGACGTTGCGGAGGAACGGGATGACGTCGTCCTGGCCCTCGGGCCCGCCGAAGCCGGCGAGGAGGATCGCGTCGTAGGCCACGGGGACCTCGACGTGCTCGGGGCCGGACGCCGCCGCAGGGGTGGCCCCGCGGACGAGGATCGGCTCGCTGGTCGTGTCGCTCATCGAAGCACCTCGGCGATCTGGTCGGCGTCGATGCGCCGGCCTGTGTAGAAGGGGACTTCCTCGCGCACGTGGCGGCGGGCCTCGGTGGCGCGCAGGTCGCGCATGAGGTCGACGAGGTTGACGAGCTCCTCGTCCTCGAGGGCGAGGATCCACTCGTAGTCGCCGAGCGAGAACGAGGCGACCGTGTTGGTCAGGACGGAGCGGAACCGCGAGCCCTGGCGCCCGTGCTGGGCGAGCATCGCGCGGCGCTCCTCCTCGGGGAGGATGTACCACTCGTAGGAGCGGACGAAGGGGTAGACCGTGAGCCAGCGGGCCGGCGCCTTCCCGCGCATGTAGGCGGGGAGGTGGTTCGAGCTGAACTCAGCGTCGCGGTGCACGCCCATCGCGTTCCACGTCGGCAGGAGGCCGACCAGCAGCTCCGTGCGCCGCAGCTCGCGGTAGGCCCGCTGCAGCTCCTCGGGCGCCGGGCCCGTGAGCCACAGCATGATGTCGGCGTCGGCGCGCAAGGCCGAGACGTCGTAGGTGCCGCGGACGGTCACGCCCTCGCCCTCGAGCTGGGCGACGAGGTGCTCGTACTGCTTCACCGCGGGATCCACGGCGTCGCTGGAGAGGGTGAACGGACGTGCGGGATCCCTGCGGAGAACCGCCCAGAGCGTGTACCCCAGGGCCTGATCGGAGTGATCCTGATCGGCGGGGGGCTGCGGCGCCGGAGCGGCGGCGCTCGTGTCGGGGGCGGACTGAACGGGACCCGCCGTGCCGGCGGTCTGATCGGTCATTGATCCATCATCCCTCCGCTCGTGCCGATGCACAAAAGCGGCGGGGGCTCTGGCGCCGGAGGGCCCGGGACGCTAGCGCCCCCGGCCCTCCGGCGCTCAGTCCTCGATGATCTGCTTCGCGACGCCCCAGACGACGAGGCCCACGGCGGCGGCGGCGCCGACCGCTCCGGCGATCAGCGCGGAGGGGTTCTGGCGGCGCACGACCTGGAGCTTGCGCTCGATCGTCCGCTGGGCGGTACGCACCTTGCGCGGCACGTTGACCTTGTACTCGATGGCGTCGAGGGTCGCGGCGAGCTCGGAGCGAGCGCGCTCGATGTCGGCCTTCAGCTGGCCGGGCTTCAGCTCCGCCGGGTCGACGAAGCGGGGCGTGGTGCTGCTGACGGATCGCTCAGTTGTCATAGCTGCCCACTCCCTTGAACGCCTGGACGTCCTTCTTGATGCTGTCGATCGAGTCCTGCGGCACCGGCGGCACGGCCTTCTTGATGGTGCGCACGCCGACGAGGGCGAGGATCACGGCCACCAGGAGGAAGAAGACCGTCACGATCAGCGCCGACAGCCAGTCCGGCAGCCAGGAGGCGATGCCGATGATCGCGAAGGCGACCAGCGTCGCCCACGCGGTCAGGAGGAGGAAGGCCGCGACCGCGAACAGGCCGACGGCCAGACCCGCGCTCTTCGCCTTGCCCGCCAGCTCGTTCTTCAGCGAGGCGACCTCGGCCTTGACGAGCTCGATCACGAGGCCGGGCAGGTCGCTGACCAGCTCTCCCAGTGATCGGGCGTTCTTGGGATTGCGTTCGTTCACCACGGGAGCTCCTCGAGGGTGGGACGTGCCGGCCGGCGCGCGCCTGGCACGGCCGGAGGGATGAGCACTAGGCCCTGCTGGTGGAGGTGGACGTCGTCGACCCGCCGGAGCCGGCCGACGCCGCGGCCTCGTCGACCTTCGAGGCCGCCTTGCGGGCGGCGGCCGACGCCTCCGCGTCGCTCGCTCCCTGGGCCTTCCTGCCGCCGGACACGGCCTTGACGACCACCGAGCGCACGACCTCGTACGCCTTGTCCGAGACGCTGCTCAGCTGGGTCTTCGCGGCACCGCCGACGGCGCCCGCGACGTCCTGCACCGGCTGGGTCCGCCAGAAGCGGCCTGCCGCCGAGGCGATCTGCTCGTACCGCTTGCGGCCGGCGCGTGCTCCCAGCACGTACCCGGCTGCGGCTCCTGCCACGAAAAGAATCTTGCCCTTCACGCCTACTCCTCGTCCTGGGTCGCTCTCGCGATCGTCCACGCGGTCGGTGACCACTCGTGCCGGGGCACGCCGCGCGCTCGCGCGGATGCCTGGGCCTAAGAGTAGCCGTCGGCGTCGTGGGCGTCGCTCGGCAGCCCGACTCCTTGACGCACCAGTCGGCGCCGGATAAGGGCGGCCGTCTCGGCGGCGTGCGGGAGCACCGAGGCGAGGCCCGTGCCCGCGATCCAGGTGCCGGTCACGGCGACTCCCTCGATCGGGAGGAGCGCCTCGCGGAACGCCTCCAGGTGCGCGCGGCGGCCGAGCGCCGCGGCGGGCCGGACGTTGGCCCAGCGCACCCGGGCGGAGTCGACGAGCGACGCCGGATCGAGGGCGAGTCCGAGCAGCGTCGAGGCGTCGAGCAGGGCGATCGCCGCCGCCTCGGCATCGGTGCGCCCCTCGAGCGGCGGGCGCTCGCCCGGGCGCCCGTAGGAGAGGCGCAGCACGTGGCGCCCGGGAGGGAGGGAGGCGGCCAGCCAGTCCCACTTCGCGGTCGCGTGCGTGATCGCCTTGGCCGTGACGTCGGTGGCGGTGGGCGCCACGAGCACACCGGAGCCGCGGGGGGCTGCGTCCAGGCGGGCGTCGTCGAGGACGAGGGTCACCAGCTCGACGGAGTCGTGGGGCGCCTCGTCGGCGCGCTCCGCGACGGCGGGGGCGAGGCCGGCCAGCAGCGCCCGGGCGTCGCGCTCCGGCGTCGAGACGATCACCGCTCGGGCGCTCAGAGTGCCGTCGGCGAGGGTCAGGACGAAGTCCCCGTCGGAGCCCTCGAGCCGCTGCACGGAGGCGCCGGTGCGGATCTCGCCGGAGAGGTAGTCGATCCGCTGGACCAGCGCGGCGACCAGGCGGTGCATCCCGCCCTCGAGCCCGCGGACCGCGACTCCGGCCGGGAGGTTCGCGCGGAGGGCGGCCACTGCCCGGGCGAGGGAGCCCGCGCGGGTGAGCGCGCCGTTCAGTCCGGGTGCGGCGAGGTCGACGTCGATGTCGTCCGGCCGGCTCGAGTAGACGCCGGAGACGACCGGCGCGACCAGGTCCTCGAGCACGCGCTCGCCCATCCGGGTGCGCACCAGCTCGGCGAGGGAGTGGGCGCGGCCGATGCGCAGCACCGGCATCAGGGTGTCGAGCCAGGCGCGCCAGGCGCCGCGGCGGCCGATTGCCCGCACGACGTCGGGGGCGAGCGGCGTGCCGGGGATGCCGAGGATGCCGGCCCGGGGCGACGGCACGGAGCGGCCGCCCGAGAGGTGCAGCCACGAGCCGTGCGTCCGCGGCTCGACGATCGACTCGGCGAGCGGGACGCCGTCGAGGGTCAGCGCGGCGAGCGCCCGCTCGACGTGGCCGCCCCGGGTGGCGAAGCTCTCGGCGCCCGCGTCGAGCAAAGCGCCGGCCAGCGCGAGCGGGGAGACCGAGCCCCCGACCCGCTCCCCCGCCTCGAGCACCACGACGCGCAGGCCGATGCGCAGGCACTCCGCGGCGGCGGCGAGCCCCGCCACTCCGCCGCCGACGACGGCGACGTCGTACGACGCCGCGTCGCGGGGGCGCTCCTCGCTCACGGCCGCCAGGCGTGCACGAACGCGACGAGGCGCGTGAGCACGTCGGGGTCGGTCTCGGGCGGTACGCCGTGGCCGAGGTTGAGCACGTGCGCGGGGGCGCTCAGGCCCCGGCGGAGCACGTCGTCGACGTGGGCCTCGAGGACCTCCCACGGCGCGGTCAGCAGCGCCGGGTCGACGTTGCCCTGCACCGGCACGAAGCCGCCGAGGCGGTGGTTGGCCTCGTCGAGCGGGATCCGGTAGTCGACGCCCACCACGTCGGCGCCGATGCCGTGCATCGCTCCGAGCAGCTCGCCGGTGCCGACGCCGAAGTGCACGATCGGGACGTTGCGGCGCGTCTCCCCGTGGTCGAACGCCAGGTCGCGCACGTGGACGAGGGCGCGCGCGGAGGCGGGAGCGACGTGGGTCGTGTAGTCCGAGAGCGAGAGCGCCCCGGCCCAGGAGTCGAAGAGCTGCGCGGCGCTGGCCCCGGCGAGCACCTGCGCGCGGAGGAAGCGGCCGGTGACCTCGGCGGTCCACTCCATCAGCTGGGCCCAGGCGGCGGGGTCGGCGTGCATCATCGTCCGCGCGCGCAGGTGGTCCTTGGACGGGCCGCCCTCCACCAGGTAGGCGGCCAGGGTGAAGGGAGCGCCGGCGAAGCCGATGAGCGGGGTGTCGCCGAGGCCCGCGACGGTGCGGCGCACGCCCTCGCGGATGGGCTCGAGTGTCTCGTCGAGCACGGACGGGTCGATCGAGGCGAGCTCGGCGACGTCGGCGGCCGTGCGCACCGGCTTCTCGAGCACCGGACCGCGCCCGGGGACGATGTCGACGCCGACGCCCGCGAGCCGCAGCGGGATCACGATGTCGCTGAAGAAGATGGCCGCGTCCACTCCGTGGCGCCGCACCGGCTGCAGGGTGATCTCGCTCGCCAGCGCCGGGTCGAGGCAGGCGTCGAGCATCTTCGTGTCGGTGCGCAGGGCCCGGTACTCCGGGAGGCTGCGGCCGGCCTGGCGCATGAACCAGACGGGCGTCCTCTCGCCCCGCTCGGAGCGGTAGGCGCGCAGGAGCAGCGAGTCGGCCGTGCGGCCGGCGGAGAGGGGGTGCAGCGGATCGAGCAGGCCGTCGGTGGGGGAGGTCACCGCGGCATTATTCCAGGCGCATCCGTGCATTCCTCCCCAGTCCGGGACCCCGCCCCGCAGAGCGCGGGTAGACTGACGTGGTGCTTCTGTGTCTGACGGCGTCGCACAAGAACGCCAGCTTCGATCTCCTCGAGAAGCTCTCCGTCGACTCCTCCGCCGTGACCGCGGCCCTCTCCGAGGGGATCGACTTCGTCTCCGGAGCCGTCGTCGTCGCGACCTGCAACCGCTTCGAGGCCTACCTCGACATCGAGGAGCCGCTGACCGCCGCGCAGGCCGTCGCCGTCGAGGCCGCCACCGCCGCCGTCAGCGCCGCGACCGGCGTCGAGCAGGACGAGCTGCGCGGGAGCGTCGACGTCGTCTCGGGCGACCGGGTGGCCGAGCACCTCTTCGCCGTCTCCAGCGGGCTCGAGTCCGTCGTGGTCGGCGAGGGCGAGATCGCGGGCCAGGTCCGCCGGTCCCTCGAGGAGGCGCGCCGCCTCGGCACCACCTCCTCCGAGCTCGAGCGGCTGTTCCAGCGCGCCTCGCAGACCTCGCGCGGCATCAAGAACCGCACCGGCCTCGGCAGCGCCGGCCGCTCGATCGTGCGCCTCGCGCTCGACCTGGCCGCGAGCCGCGTCACCGACTGGCGGGCCGCCCGCGTCCTCCTCGTCGGCACCGGCAGCTACGCGCGGGCGACCGTCGCGGCCCTGCGCGACCGCGGAGTGGTGGACATCGCCGTGCACTCCCCCTCCGGCCGCGCCGAGGGCTTCGCCGCCCGCCGCTCGCTCCGGCCCATCGCCGCCTCCGATCTCGCGCTCGAGGCGGTCTCGGCCGACATCGTCATCACCTGCACCACGACCCAGGAGCCGGTGCTCGACGCCGCCCTGCTCGCCGCCGGGCGCCTTCAGGGCTTCTCCCGCGAGCGCCAGCTCGTGATCGACCTGGGCCTGCCGCGCAACGTCGCCTCCGACGTCACCTCGGTCGCCGGCGTCGAGCTCCTCGACCTCGAGACGATCAGCCTGCACGCACCTCTCGACGTGCTCGACGCGTCGCAGCAGGCGCGCGCGCTCGTCGACAAGGCGGCCCGGAAGTTCTCGGACGTCGCCGACGAGAAGAGCCTCACTCCGGCCGTCGTCGCCCTGCGCGCCCACGTGTTCGACGCGCTCGACGCCGAGATCGAGCGGGCCCGCTCGCGCGGCGACGAGGACGGCCGCACCGAGCAGGCGCTCCGCCACCTCGCCGGCGTGCTGCTGCACACCCCGAGCGTCCGCGCCCGCGACTACGCGCGCGCCGGAGCCCAGGAGGCGTACCTCACCGGGCTCGAGGCCCTCTTCGGCATCGAGGTCCCGGCCGAGCCCGCCGCCGCCGCCCGCCCCGACGCGGACGCCGCCACCGCGTGAGCCTCCGGCTCCCCTTCGACGCGGAGCCGCTGCGCTCCGCGCCGCTGCTCACCGAGCGCCTGCTCCTGCGTCCCCTCGGACCGGAGGACGCCGAGGACCACGCGCGCTACCAGGGCGACGCCGACGCCGTCCGGTTCCTCCGCTGGCCGGTCCGCACCCCCGAGGAGTCGCGGGCGCACCTGC
Source organism: Rathayibacter sp. AY1C4 (assembly GCF_002932195.1). NCBI lineage: Bacteria > Bacillati > Actinomycetota > Actinomycetes > Micrococcales > Microbacteriaceae > Rathayibacter > Rathayibacter sp. AY1C4. Next base: position 85,336 of record NZ_PSWE01000004.1, read on the forward strand.
AGCGCCGCCTCCCCTCGACACGGCTCGCCGCCGACGGCGACGTGGCCGTGCTGGCGATCGTCCCCCGGGAGGGCGTCCTCGCCGGGCGGATGATCGGCGACCTCACGCTCATCGCGACGTCCGTCGAGCAGGAGGCGGTCGAGATCGGCTGGGTGCTGCACCCGGAGGCGCAGGGGCGCGGCTACGCGACCGAGGCCGCCCGAGCGCTGCTCGACCTCGCGTTCGACACCCTCGGCGCGCACCGCGTGATCGCGCAGCTCGACGCTCGGAACACCGCGTCCGCCCGCCTCTGCGAGCGCCTCGGGATGCGCCTCGAGGCGCACCACCGGGAGGACGAGTTCTGCAAGGGCGAGTGGACCTCGACCCTCGTCTTCGCCCTGCTCGCCCACGAGCGCTGACCGCAGGGCCGGCTGGACCGCGTTCGGCGGGACGCCGCCGGCCCGTCCGGTCGGCGGCGTCCCGGAGGAGCGTCAGGCCCCGCGGAGCCCGGTGAAGAGGTACGACTCGAGCTGCTCGAGCGGGATGCGCTCCTGCTTCATCGTGTCGCGGTCGCGGACGGTCACGGCGTCGTCCTCGAGCGAGTCGAAGTCGACGGTCACGCAGTACGGGGTGCCGATCTCGTCCTGGCGGCGGTAGCGGCGGCCGATCGCTCCGGAGTCGTCGAAGTCGACGTTCCAGAGCTGGCGCAGCTGGTCGGCGACGCGGCGCGCGAGCGGCGAGAGTGCCTCGTTGCGCGAGAGCGGCAGCACGGCCACCTTCACCGGCGCCAGGCGCGGGTCGAGGTGCAGCACGGTCCGCGTCTCGACCTTGCCCTTGGCGTTCGGCGGCAGCTCCTGCTCCTCGTAGGCGTCGACGAGGAACGCCATGAGCGCGCGGGTGAGACCGAACGACGGCTCGATCACGAACGGCACGTAGCGCTCGTTCTTGTTCTGGTCGAAGAACGAGAGGTCCTTGCCCGAGTGCTCGATGTGCGTCTTGAGGTCGTAGTCGGTGCGGTTCGCGACTCCCATCAGCTCGCCCCACTCGCCCGAGGCGAAGCTGAAGCGGTACTCGATGTCGACGGTGCGCTTGGAGTAGTGGGAGAGCTTGTCCTTCGGGTGCTCGTACTGCCGGATGTTCTCGGGGTTCATCCCGAGCCCGACGAACCAGTCCCAGGCGAGCTGCATCCAGGTCTCCTGCCACTCCTCGTCCGTGCCGGGCTCGACGAAGAACTCGAGCTCCATCTGCTCGAACTCGCGGGTGCGGAAGATGAAGTTGCCGGGGGTGATCTCGTTGCGGAACGCCTTGCCGATCTGGCCGATGCCGAAGGGCGGCTTGCGACGGGCGCTCTGCAGCACGTTCGCGAAGTTGGTGAAGATGCCCTGGGCGGTCTCGGGACGCAGGTAGTGCAGCCCCGACTCGTCGTCGACGACGCCGAGGTAGGTCTTCATCAGGCCCGAGAACTGCTTGATCTCGGTCCACTGGCCGACCTTGTCGGGGTGCTCCGGGTCCGGGATGTCGGCGAGGCCGTTCACGGGCGGGTGGCCGTTGACCTCCTCGTACTTCTCGAAGAGGTGGTCGGCGCGGTAGCGCTTGTGGGTGATCAGCGACTCGGTCAGCGGGTCCGAGAAGACGCCGACGTGTCCCGAGGCGTGCCAGATCGCCGTGGGCAGGATGACCGCGGAGTCCAGGCCGACGACGTCGCCCCGGCCCTGCACGAAGGTCTTCCACCACTGGCGCTTGATGTTCTCCTTGAACTCCACGCCGAGCGGCCCGTAGTCCCACGCGGAGCGGGTGCCCCCGTAGATCTCACCCGAGGGGAAGACGAATCCCCTGTGCTGCGCGAGGGTGATGACTTTGTCGAGGGTGGTGGGTTCTGCCACGGGTTGCTCCTCAGCTGTTCGGGCGCACGGGGCCCCGGCGCGCGCCGGCTGCGCGCGTCCTTCTGGTGTGCCCCCATGGTAGCCGCGGGGGCGCCGCGACGGTCCGCCCGCGGCGGGCATGATGAGCGGATGAGCACCCTCCCGCCGATCATCGTGTCCGCCGTCGCCGTCCTCCGCGACCGGCAGGTCCTGATGGTCACGGCGCGGGGCCGCGACGTCCTCTACCTCCCCGGCGGCAAGGTCGACGAGGGCGAGAGCGGGATCGAGGCGGCGGCCCGCGAGACCCGCGAGGAGCTCGGCGCCGTCGCCCTCGGCCTCGTGCCCCTGTTCACCGTCCGCACCCAGGCGCACGGCGAGCCGGAGGGGCGGGAGGTCCACATGAGCGTCTTCGCCGCCGAGCTCGACCGGGAGGCGCGCCCGAGCGGCGAGATCGACTCGCTGCACTGGGTCGACGGCTCCGATGCGGGCCGCTGCCCGCCCGCCGGGGTCGAGACCCTCCGGCTGCTGCGCGGTCTCGATCTCGTCGACTGACCCTCCGGCGCCGGGCCGACCGCGGGGCGGCTAGCCTCGTGGCGTGGAGACGAGACGGCGTGCACGGGACCGGTCGAGCGCGGAGGAGCCGGACCGGCTCGAGCCGGTGCGACTGGAGGCGGCCGTGCCGATCCTGCGGATCTTCTCGGTCGCCAAGGCGGGCGAGTTCTACGTCGACTACCTCGGCTTCGAGGTGGACTGGGAGCACCGCGCCGCGCTCGACGCCCCCCTCTACCTGCAGGTGTCGCGCTCGGGGCTCCGCCTGCACCTCAGCGAGCACCACCGCGACGGCAGTCCCGGCGCCGCGGTGCACGTCGCCCTCCGCGGTGTCCGCGAGCTGCACGCCGAGCTCGACGCGAAGGCGTACCCCTACCTCAACCCGCGGATCACCCGCACGCCGTTCGGCTTCGCGCTCGACGTGATCGATCCGTTCGGCAACCAGCTGCGCTTCGCGGAGCCGGCCCCGGTGCCGCGCCTGCCCTGATCGGTGCGCGTGCGGGTGCTTGTACAACCTGAGCGCCGACTGATCAACCGTTCACCGGCCGTCCATGCACTTCGGAGTCCCATCCTTTAGCGTGGCTCCGATGGCTTCACGGGGGACGATCGAGCGGCCGGACACGGCCCGGGCAACGGGACGGCAGCGCCGACCGCGGCTCCGCTTCATGGAGGCCGCACCGCTGGCGACGGGCCTGCTGGGCTCGATCGCGATCCTCCTCGGCTCGCTCGGCGTGGGCTACCTGCCCGCCGGCTCGCCCATCCGCGACTGGCCTCTCGTCGCCTCGATCCGCGCCACGGGCTGGCTCACCGAGTCCAGCGGCGCCCTCGTCGTGGGCGGCGGGATGCTGCTGCTGATCGCGTGGCTCCGCCTGCGCACGGTCGCTCTCGCGGCGGGCCCCGGCTCCGTCCGCACCATCGTGGTGGCGGCCCTCGCCTGGACCGCTCCGCTCCTCGTGACGGTGCCGCTGTTCAGCCACGACATGTTCTCCTACGTGGCGCAGGGTCGCCTGATGACCCAGGGCATCGACCCCTACACCCACGGCGTCGCGACGCTCCCGGGCTGGTTCGACCTCGGCGTCGACCCGCTCTGGGCCGACACGCCCACGCCCTACGGGCCCCTCTACCTCCTGATCGAGCGCACCGCCGTGCAGTTCGCGGGCTACGGCGCACCGGAGCTCTCGATCGCGATGCTCCGCGCCGTGTCGGTCGCGGGCGTGGCCGTCATGGCCGTCTACGCGCTCCGCCTGGCGCGCCTGCGCGGCCTCTCGGTCCCGCTCACCGCCTGGACGATCGTCGCCAACCCGCTGACCCTCGTGCTCTTCGTCGTCGCCGGCCACAACGACTCCGTGATGCTGGCGCTCATCCTCGCGTCGCTCTACTACGCCCAGACCGACCGGCGCATCGCCGCCGTCGTGCTGATGGCCGGAGCGATCGCGATCAAGCCGATCGCCGTGATCGCGCTCCCCGTGCTCGCGCTCCTGTGGCTGCGCCACGACGCGACGTGGCGTGAGCGCACCCGCGGCTGGCTCTGGACGGGCGCCGGAGCGCTCGGCCTCGTGGTCGCCGTCGGGCTGCTCGCGGGCGTCGGGGTCGGCTGGGTCGCGGCGATGGTCGTGCCCGGCTCGATCCTGCACTGGTACGCGCCGATGTCGTTCGTCACGGTCTCGGTCTCCCGCGCCGTCGAGTTCACCGGTCACGACCCCGCCGCGGCGATCGCCGTGGTCAAGATCCTCGCGCTCGGGCTCGCCGGCCTGATCGCTGCGCGCCTCATGCTGTCGCGGCGCTCCATCGATCCGCTCGCCCGCCTGTCCGGTGCGCTGCTCGCGTTCGTGACGGCGTCGACCGCCATCCACCCCTGGTACGCCCTTTGGATCCTGCCGATCGCCGCGCTCGCGCGCCCGTGGAGCCGCTCCCACATGCACCTGGCGGTCTACGCGTCGATCTTCCTCATGTGCGTCACGCTCGCCGAGCCGATCGACGGCGGAGGCGGCACGATGGACCAGATCCCGGCGCGGGTCGCGACGATCGCCGCGATCGCCGTGGTCGGGATGTACGTCCTCCTCGGCTACACGGACGAGGAGCGGGTCGAGGGCCTGCCCCTCGTGCGCGCGCTGCCGTTCGGCTCCGTGATCCTCGCCCGCCTCAGCGGCGGCCGCCTGGTCGACGCCCGGATGGCCGCGACGCGCCTGCGCGACTAGCCGGAGCCGCGGCTCAGGAGTCGGACTCGTCGCTCCGACGGCGAGTGCGGCGGTCGAGCGCGGCCTGCGCCGTCTCGGCGGCCGAGTCCGGGGAGCCGACCGGCCCGGTGGGTCCGGCGAGGGTGCTCGAGAGCGACGACAGCCAGCCGGAGTCGTCGCGGCCGGCGTTCAGCGCATCCGAGAAGAGGGGGAGGTCGCTGCGGGTGGCGTGGATCGCGTAGGACTCGCGGGAGAACCCGTTGTCGGGGACGACGGGCGTCCTGCGGGACGCGCGCGTGGCGTCCGGGGCCTGCCCCTGTCGCGAGGCGTCCGACGCCTGCTCCTGGGGGGCCTGCTCCTGGGCGGCCTGCTCCCGGCGGGCGTCGCGCTCGTCGCGCGGGGTGCTGCTGTCGTGGTCCACGGCGGTCCTCCTGCTCTCCGCCCCGAGCGGAGGGACGGGCGCCGCGATGACGGGGCGGCGCCCGGTCAGGCTACCCCTCGTTCAGGGCGTGGCGTCGTCGTCGGCCTCTGATCGTGGCGCGGGGCGCCAGACGACCAGCTCGGTCCGGCGCTGCGCGCGCGTGCCGTGGCGCAGAGTGACCACGTCCCCCTCGAGTCCGGCGGCGAACACGCGGCGGCCCGGCCGGTTCAGGAGCTCGTCGGCGAGGGCCGACTCCAGCTCGCGCACCCGCTGCGAGAGCGACTGCACCTGGTTCTCGAGCTGCAGGATGCGCGCGATGCCCTCGAGCGAGACGCCCTCGGAGGAGAGCCGGGCGACCTCGCGCAGCTGCACCACGTCGCGCATCGAGTAGCGGCGCGACTTGCCCGCGGTGCGGGTCGGGCTCACGAGCCCGAGCCGGTCGTACTGCCGGAGCGTCTGCGGGTGCATCCCCGCCAGCTCGGCGGCGACGGCGATCGCGAAGACGGGCGTGTTCTCGTCCATGTCTCCTCCTCCGACCGGTCGCGCCGATCCGGTGCTAGTAGCGGGCCTTCTCCAAGATGTCCTCGCGCGGGTCCTCGTCCGGCTCGGCGGCGGCGTAGGCCTCGAGGGCCTCACGGGCGGCGGCGGACATGTGGCTCGGGACGGCGACCTGCAGGACGGCGAGCAGGTCGCCCGTGCCCTTGGGAGTCGTGACGCCGCGGCCCTTGACGCGCAGGACGCGGCCGCTCGGGGTGCCTGCGGCGACCCGGAGCTTGACGGGCTCGCCGCCGAGGGTCGGCACCTCGATCGTCGCGCCGAAGACCGCCTCGACGAAGGTCACGGGGACCGTCACGCGCAGGTTCAGCCCGTCGCGCTCGAACACCGGATGCTTGCGGACCGAGACGGTGAGCACCAGGTCGCCGGGATCACCGCCGTCCGGGCTGGGGCGGCCCTTGCCGCGGACGCGGATCTTCTGGTCGTCGGCCACGCCGGCCGGGATGCGCACCGAGAGGGTGCGCCCGTCGCCGGTCTGCAGCTGGACGGTGTCACCCCGGGTCGCGGTGCGGAAGTCGATGGTGGTGCTGGCGGTGACGTCGGCGCCCTTCTGCGGGCCGCCGAAGCCGCGGTAGCCGCCGCTGGGCTGGCCGAAGCGGCTGCCTCCGCCGCCGAACATGCCGCCGAGGATGTCCTCGAAGCCGGGCGGCGGGCCCTGCTGGGTGCTGTAGGAGGTGCGCCCGCCCTGGCCGAACATGCCGCCGAAGACGTCGTCGAACCCTCCGGGCTGGCCTCCCGCGGTGAAGCGCGCTCCGCCGCCCATGGCGCGGATCTGGTCGTACTCCTTGCGCTGCTCGGCGTCCGAGAGCACGGTGTACGCCTCGCTGATCTCCTTGAAGCGCGCCTCGGCCTTCGCGTCCCCCGGGTTGGAGTCGGGGTGGAACTGGCGGGCGAGCTTGCGGTAGGTCTTCTTCAGGTCCGCGGCGGAGACGTCCTTGGACACGCCGAGGACCTTGTAGAAGTCCTTGTCGAACCAATCCTGGCTGGCCATGTGCCTCTTCCTGTGTCGAATGCGGCGAGGGACCCCGCCCCGGTCCGGCAGCGTGCTGCCGAGCGGGGCGGGGTCCTCCGCGGTGGTGGTGCCGGTGGCGGGGTCAGTCGGCGGGGACTGCCACGACCACCTTGGCGGCCCGCAGCAGCGAGCCTCCGAGGTAGTAGCCCGCCTCGACGACGTCCGCGACCGTGGAGGTCTCGGCGCCGGGGGTGGGCTGCTGGAAGATCGCCTCGTGGATGTTCGGGTCGAACAGGTCGCCCACGGCGCCGGTCTTCACCAGGCCGAGCTTCTCCACTCCGCCGCGCAGCTTCTGCGCGATGGCCGTGAAGGGCCCGCCCTCGGCGAGGTCGCCGTGCTTCTCGGCGCGGTCGAGGTCGTCGAGCACGGGGAGGATGACCTTCACCGCGTCGCCGATCGCCCGCTCCTTGTCGACCTGGCGGTTCGCCTCGGTGCGCTTGCGGTAGTTCGCGTACTCGGCGGTCACCCGCTGGAGGTCGGCGAGGTGCTCGGCTGCGAGCGTCTCGGCGCTGGACTGTCCCGAGAGGAACGAGAGGTCGGCGTCCGAGAGGCTGGTCTCGACGTCGGGCCCCTCGGCCTCGATGAGGCCCTCCTGGTCCTGGGCGTCCTGCGCCGCCTCCGCTCCCGCCTCGCCGCCGGTGGCCGGCTGCTCCTCGGGGAGGTCCTGGGGCTCGTTCTCGGCTGCCATGGCTACTTCGTGTCCTTCGGCTCGTCCTCGTCGATGACCTCGGCGTCGACGATGTCCTCGTCGTCCTTCTTGTCACCGTCGGCCGGAGCGTCCGCGGGGGCGCTCTGCGCGGCCTGGTCCTGGGAGTAGATCGCCTGGCCGATCTTGGTCTGCGAGGCGTTGAGGGCGTCGAACGCGGTCTTGACGGCCGCGTCGTCGTCGCCGGCGAGCGCGGTCTTCAGCGCGTCGACGTCTCCCTGCACCTCGGACTTGACGTCCTCGGGCAGCTTGTCCTCGTTGTCCTTGATCAGCTTGTCGATCGAGTACGCCAGGGTCTCGGCGTTGTTGCGGATCTCGGCCGCCTCGCGGCGGGCCTTGTCCTCGGCGGCGTGCTCCTCGGCCTCGCGGACCATGCGGTCGATGTCGTCCTTGGGCAGCGACGAGCCGCCCGTGATCGTCATCGACTGCTCCTTGCCGGTGCCCTTGTCCTTCGCGGACACGTGGACGATGCCGTTGGCGTCGATGTCGAAGGTGACCTCGACCTGCGGGATGCCGCGCGGGGCCGGCGCGATGCCGGTCAGCTCGAACGTGCCCAGGTTCTTGTTGTCGCGGGTGAACTCGCGCTCGCCCTGGAAGACCTGGATCGCGACGGACGGCTGGTTGTCGTCGGCCGTGGTGAAGGTCTCAGACCTCTTGGTCGGGATCGCGGTGTTGCGCTCGATGAGTTTCGTCATGATCCCGCCCTTGGTCTCGATGCCCAGCGAGAGCGGGGTCACGTCGATCAGGAGGACGTCCTTGCGCTCGCCCTTGAGGACGCCGGCCTGCAGCGCGGCGCCGACGGCGACGACCTCGTCCGGGTTGACGCCCTTGTTGGGCTCCTTGCCGCCGGTGAGCTTCTTGACGAGCTCGGCCACGGCCGGCATGCGGGTCGAGCCGCCGACGAGGACCACGTGCGCGATGTCCTCGACCTTGACGCCCGCCTCGGCGATGACGTCGGTGAAGGGCTTGCGGGTGCGCTCGATCAGGTCGCTGGTGAGCTCCTCGAACTTGGCGCGGGTGAGCGTCTCGTCGAGATTCGCCGGGCCGTTCTCGGTGAGCGAGAGGTAGGGCAGCTGGATGCTGGTCGAGGTGCTCGAGGAGAGCTCCTTCTTCGCCTGCTCCGCGGCCTCCTTGAGGCGCTGACGCGCGATCTTGTCCTTCGAGACGTCGACGCCGGTCGAGTCCTTGAAGCGCTTGACCAGGTGGTCGACGACGCGCTGGTCCCAGTCGTCGCCGCCGAGGCGGTTGTCGCCCGAGGTCGCACGGACCTGGATGGTCGAGAAGTCGTCGTCCTTGCCCACCTCGAGGAGGGAGACGTCGAACGTTCCGCCGCCGAGGTCGAAGACGAGGATGAGCTCGTCCTCCTTGCCCTTGTCGAGGCCGTAGGCCAGCGCGGCCGCGGTGGGCTCGTTGATGATGCGCAGGACGTTGAGTCCGGCGATCTCGCCGGCGTCCTTGGTCGCCTGGCGCTCGGCGTCGTTGAAGTAGGCCGGGACGGTGATGACCGCGTCGGTCACCTTGTCGCCCAGGTACTGCTCCGCGTCGCGCTTGAGCTTGCCCAGGATGCGGGCCGAGATCTCCTGCGGGGTGTACTTCTTGTCCTCCACGCCGAAGGTCCAGTCGGTGCCCATGTGGCGCTTGACCGACGCGATGGTGCGGTCGACGTTGGTGACTGCCTGGCGCTTCGCGGTCTCGCCGACGAGCACCTCCCCGTCCTTGGTGAACGCCACGACGGACGGCGTGGTGCGGAAGCCCTCGGCGTTGGCGATGACGGTGGGCTCGCCTCCCTCGAGGACGGCCACGACAGAGTTGGTGGTTCCCAGGTCGATGCCTACGGCACGGGACATATGCGTTGTTCTCCTTCGCGATCGGCGTCGCGCGGGCGGCTGCCGGTCAGTTGACGGGTGGTGCGGAATCCTCTGCGGGAGTTGAGCCCCGCACGCTCAAGTTTACGCATCCGTCGTCTCGCGTCAAGTCCGGAGGCGAGAAGTTGAGTCGCATCGGCTCAACTCTCAGACTCACGGGTCCCGCCGCTTCCGGCCGTTCACCTCCTCCCCCTACGGTGGGCCCATGACGACGCGCACCGGCCGCTGGCCCGTCCTCGCCTGGGGCCTGTGGGACTGGGGCGGATCGGCCTTCAACGCGGTGGTGACCACCTTCGTCTTCACCGTCTACCTGACCACCGACGGGCTCTTCGGCACCTCGAGCGGAGTCTCGGCCGCGCTCGGCTGGTCCCTCGCCGCCGCCGGCGTGGTCGTCGCCGTCATCGCGCCGATCACCGGCCGCCGGGCCGACCTCGGCGGGCACCGCCGGCTCTGGCTCGGGATCCACTCCGCCGTCGTCGTCCTCTGCATCCTGCTGATGTTCCTCGTGCGCCCCGACCCGGCCCTCCTCTGGCTGGGACTCGGACTGCTCGCGGTCGGCACGGTCTTCTTCGAGTTCGCGAGCGTCAACTACAACGCGATGCTCCTCCAGGTCTCGACCCGGGCGACCATCGGCCGCGTCTCCGGCTTCGGGTGGGGCATGGGCTACGTCGGCGGGATCGTCCTGCTGCTGATCGTGTACTTCGGCTTCATCTCGCCCGAGGTCGGGCTCTTCGGAGTGACGGGGGACGACGGCCTCGACGTGCGCGTCTCGATCCTGGTCGCCGGCGTGTGGTTCGCCGTCTTCGCCCTCCCTGTGCTGGTCGCGGTGCCGGAGACGCCGGCGCGCGCGAGCCGGGCGGAGCGCGTCGGGGTGATCGCCTCCTACCGCGCGCTCTTCGCGCAGGTCGCCGGCCTCTGGCGCGAGAGCCGCAGCACCGTGGCCTTCCTCATCGCCAGCGCGGTGTTCCGCGACGGGCTCACCGGGGTCTTCACCTTCGGCGGCGTGCTGGCGCAGGGCACCTTCGGCTTCGACGCCGGCGAGGTGATCCTCTTCGCCATCGCCGCGAACGTCGTGGCCGGAGTGGCGACCATCTCGGTCGGCGCGCTCGACGACCGCATCGGCCCCAAGGCCGTGATCGTCGCCTCGCTCATCGGCCTGGTCGTCTGCGGCACCGCCGTCTTCGTCCTGCACGACGGGGGGAGCACGGTGTTCTGGATCTTCGGCCTGCTGCTGTGCCTGTTCGTCGGCCCGGCGCAGTCGGCGAGCCGCAGCTACCTCGCCCGCCTCATCCCGGAGGGACGCGAGGGCGAGATCTTCGGCCTCTACGCGACCACCGGGCGGGCGGCCTCGTTCCTCGCGCCCGCCGCCTTCGCAGCCGCCGTCTCGATCGCCGCGGCCGTCTCGGGCAGCGGCGAGGCGAACGTGCAGTACTGGGGCATCCTCGGGCTCGTCCTCGTCCTCGCCGTCGGGCTGGTGCTGCTCCTGCCGGTGCGCCGCCCGCCGGCCACCGCCCCCGTCGTGCCGGAGCCGCGGCTCGCTCCGCCCGCCCGCCGGGACTGACGGGGCCGGGACCGCGGAGTCGCTGGCGACGCCCCTCCCCGCGCGCCGCCGGCCGCGGATCAGACCGTGGCGATCCAGAACACGATCAGCAGGAGCGTGACGAGGAAGCCGGTCAGGAAGTTCAGCGCGAGGAAGCGCTTCCAGCCCGCGTTCGCCCGCTCCGCCTCGGCGTCCTCGAGCGATCGGTACGGCCAGATGCTCACCGCGTACGGCACCGCGAGGATCGCCGCGAGAGTCCCCGGCCAGGGCAGCAGGAGCAGGAGCAGGCCGCTCGCGACGTAGGCGGCGATGGCGAAGCGCGTGGTCGCCTTCGCTCCGATCACGGTCGCGATCGAGCCGATGCCGCCCGCCCGGTCGGCCAAGATGTCCTGCACCGCGCCGAAGGCGTGGCTCGCGATCCCCCAGAGGAAGAACGCCACGAGCAGCGCCACGAGAGGTCCGGTGACCACGGTGCCCGCGAGGGCGATCCCGTAGACGGCCGGGCTGACGAAGTGGGTCGCCGAGGTCAGCGAGTCGACGAACGGACGCTCCTTGAAGCGGAGCCCCGGCGCACTGTAGGCGATCACCGCGAAGACGCTGATCGCGAGGACCAGCCACGAGACCGGGGATCCGAGCAGCACGAGCGCCACCAGGAACGGCACGTTCGTGGCCACCGCCGCGATCAGCGTCGCGCGGTGCTCGCTCCGGTCGAGCACGGCGCCCTCGACGCCGCCCTTGCGGGGGTTCCGCAGGTCGGACTCGTAGTCGAAGACGTCGTTGATCCCGTACATCGCGAGGTTGTAGGGGATGAGGAAGTAGATCGTGCCGAGCACGAAGGCGAGGTCGATCTCGCGGGTGGTCAGCAGGTACGCCGCCGCGAACGGGTAGGCGGTGTTGACCCAGCTCAGCGGGCGGCTCGAGACGAACAGCGCGCGCAGCCGGTTCACGGCTCGCTCCGACGACGCGAGGGCAGGAGCACCCAGAGCGCCGGGAGGGCGAGGGCCGCGGCGATCGCGTAGGCGAAGTCCTCGATCGGAGCGACACCGATCCGGATGCCCGAGATCAGGTCGTCGTCGTAGGCGACCAGCAGGCCCACTCCGATCATGATGTTGTCGAACACGGCGGTCATCACCAGCAGCACGGCGAGGGTGCCGAGGACGGCGGGCAGGCGCAGGACGCGTCGGCGCAGCGCGAGCAGCAGCAGCACCAGCACCACCGCGAGGAACACGGCGTTGAGGAGGAGGTAGGTCACGCGCGCGCCTCCGCCCGCCGGGCGACCCGCTGCGAGAGGAAGCCGTGCACGTCCATCGTCAGGTAGCAGAGCAGGGTGAGGAAGAGGACCTCCTCGACCGGGAGCTCCGGCGCGATCTGCAGGCCGGTCATGTAGGAGGTCTCTCCGCGGAAGAAGACGCCCAGGCCGATCCCCACGAGGTCCCAGACCAGGAAGAACGCGACTCCCACGGGCAGCACGATCGCCGCGCGTCGCGCGTCCGCCCAGAAGAACAGCCGGAAGCGGCGGTCGAGCACGATCATCCCGGTGATCGAGACGAGGAGCGCGAGCAGGTAGAGGATCCCCACGCCTACTCCCCCACGGCGACGGGCGCGACCGGAGCGGACGGCGCCTCCCGCACGGGCAGCGGCTCGGTCGACACGTCGCCGCGCACGCGCTTGAGCATGACCTCGGCGCTGATGATGCACATCGGCAGGCCGATGCCGGGGATCGTGGAGCTGCCGGCGAAGAGCAGGCCGTCGACGTGCCTGCTGACGTTCCCGGCGCGGAAGAAGGCGCTCTGCGAGAGGACGTGGGCCGGTCCGAGCATCGAGCCGCGCCAGGCGCCGAGGTCGCTCTCGAAGTCGGCCGGGCCGATGGTGCGGCGGACGACGATCCGCTCGGCCAGGTCGGTCGCGCCGGTCCAGGACGCGATCTGCGCGATGGCCTGGTCGGCGATGGCCTCGACGCGCGCGTCGCCCGCGCCGTCGACTCCGCCGTGGCCGATCGAGGTGTCAGCGGGGATCGGCACGAGCACGAACAGGTTCTCGTGCCCCTCCGGAGCCGTGCTCGCGTCGGTCGCGCTCGGGCGGCAGACGTAGATCGACGCGGGATCGGGGACGGTCGGGTGCTCGCCGAAGATCTTGTCGAAGTTGTCGCGCCAGTCCTTCGTGAAGAGCAGGGTGTGGTGCTCGAGCTCGGGCAGCTCCCCGCGCACGCCCAGGAGGACGAGGACGGCGCTCGGGCCGGGCTCGCGCTTCTCCCAGTAGGCGGGCGGGTAGGTCCGCAGCTCCTCGGGGAGGAGCGACTGCTCGGTGGTGAAGAGGTCGGAGGCGTTGACGACCAGGTCGGCGGGGATCCGCTCCGTGCCGTCGGGGCCCGTGAACTCGACTCCGACGACCTCGGCGCCGCGGCGTCGGCCGCGGGGCGAGCGGGCGGTGAGGATCCGCGTCGCGGGCGAGGACGTGCGGACGGTGACGCCGGCCTCCTCGGCGACGTCGGCGACCGCCTCGATCAGCTTCGTGAATCCGCCCATCGGATAGAGCACGCCGTCGGCGAGGTCGAGGTGGCTCATCAGGTGGTACATGCTCGGCGCGGCGAACGGCGAGGAGCCGAGGAAGACGGCCGGGTAGCCGAGGATCTGGCGCAGCCGGTTGTCGGTGACCGCCGTCGCCGCGAACGTGTCGAGCGGAGTGAGCAGCAGGCGGCCGAGCCTCCCGGTCCGGCTGAGCACGTCGCGGCGCAGCAGCGGGAGGAAGGACGAGAAGCTCGTGTAGAGGAAGCGGCGCTTGGCCATCTCGTAGGTGTCGCGCGCGGAGTCGAGGTAGGCGCGCATCCGCTCGCCCGCTCCGGGCTCGATGCTCTCGAAGAGCGCGAGGTTCGACTCGAGGTCGGCGAGCACGTCGATCGGCTCGTCGACGCCCTCGCTGTAGACCCGGTAGCCGGGGTCGAGCGTGACGAGGTCGAGGCGCTCCTCGGCGCTGGTGCCCATGAGGCGGAAGAAGTGGTCGAACACCTCGGGCATCAGGTACCAGGAGGGACCGGTGTCGAAGCGGAAGCCCTCGTGCTCCCACGAGCCGGCGCGGCCGCCGACGGCCTCGCGCGCCTCCAGGAGGGTCACGTCGTAGCCGTCGCGCGCGAGCAGCGCGGCGGAGGCGAGTCCGCCGATCCCCCCGCCGATGACGACGGCGCGGTGCGGGCCGGTCCTCGAGCGGGTCGCGCGGACGGGGCCGGGGCCCAGGCGCGGGCCGAGCGTCGACACGGCCGCCTTGGCCGCGAGCGCCGCCTTGGCGGCCGTGGGCACGCTGACGCGGGCGCGGAGGAGCTCCTCGGCGGGCGTCGCGCGGATCCGGTCGGCCAGGGCGGCGAAGAGGGAGTGGGCCAGCAGGACCGCGCGCCGGCTGGAGCGCGGGAGCTCGGGCACGATGGCGGCGGCTTCGGCGAGATCGTCGTCGAGGTCGGCGAGCAGCGAGGCCTTGTCGCGCTCGGAGAACGCCCGCGGGTCGACTCCGGGGAAGTAGCTGCGGCCGAGACCGTCGACGTCGGCGGCGAGATCGCGGAGGAAGTTGACCTTCTGGAACGCGGCGCCCAGGCGGCGCGCTCCGGCCACGAGCCGCGCGCGGGCGGCCTCGGAGACGAGCCCCGCGTCCGGCGCCGCGAGGAACACGTGCAGGCACATCAGCCCGACGACCTCGGCGGAGCCGTAGACGTAGGCCTCGAAGGACTCGGGGGTGTGCTCGGTCTCGCGGAGGTCGGCGCGCATCGACGCGAAGAACGGCCGGGTGAGCTCGGTGCCGAATCCGGTCGCCCGCGCGGTCCGCGCGAAGGCGTGGATCACGAGGTTGGAGCTGTAGCCGGAGGCGAGCGCGCGCTCGGTCTCTGCCTCGAAGGCGTCGAGGGACTCCTCCACCGCGGCCCGGTCGAGACGGGCCTCCTCGGCGACGCCGTCGACGATCTCGTCGGCGACGCGCACGAGGGCGTAGACGTCCTCCACCCGCTCGCGGACGCCCGGGGCGAGCAGGCGCGTGGCCAGCCCGAAGGAGGTGGAGTAGCGGCGGATCACCTGCGCGGACGACTCGTGCGCGACGCGGTCGTACAGTTCGCTCTGGCGGCTCATCGTGCCACCGTACGGGGGCTCGGCCGGGCGGAGCGCATCGTCGCGCGCATCCGCGCGTGGCGGACAGCGCTCATCGGGTGCGCCCGACCACGCTGGCCACGAGCGGGCGGACCTCGTTGCGGAAGGCCTCCGACACCGCGGGCGTCTCCAGAGCCGCCCAGGCGCGATCGGCGAACTGGTTCGCGAGCCCCTCGGCGTAGCTGCGGGCGCCGCACTCCTCGAGGATGCCGCGCACCTTCTCCGCGGTCTCGGGCGCGAGGTGCTCGTCGCCGATCAGCGCCTCGATGTCGGGCCAGCAGTCCGTGCCGGCCGCGTGGGCGATGAGGACGGTGCGCTTGCCCTCGCGGAGGTCGCCCAGCGTGGTCTTGCCGGTCTGCCCCTCCGAGCCGAAGACCCCGAGCAGGTCGTCGACGATCTGATAGGCGATGCCGATCCAGCGGCCGAACTCGCCGAGGGCGTCCACCGCGGCGTCCGAGGCCCCGGCGAGGATCGCTCCGGCCTGCAGCGGCGCCTCGAACGAGTAGACGGCCGTCTTGAGGCGCTCCATCTCGAGCACCTCGTCGACCGAGGGCATGCCCGGCATGAGGGAGAAGTCCACATCGGCCAGCTCACCCGCGGCGGAGGCGAAGACGGCCTCGTCGAGCAGGGTGAGCAGGCGGGCCCGCACGCCGTCGGAGGCGCCGACGCCCTCGACGAGGCGGTGGGCGCCGGTGAGGGCGAGGTCCCCGGCGATCACGGCCACCGAGGTGCCCCGGTGCTCGGCGATCGGGATGGAGAGGCCCGCGGTCGTCGCCTCGTCGCGGTAGCTGCCCGAGACGTTCGGGCCGCCGCGGCGCACGAAGTCGCGGTCGATCACGTCGTCATGCACGATCAGCGCGGTGTGCAGCAGCTCGAACGCCGCGCCGAGGTGGGCGGCGGCCTCCGGATCCTGGCCGCCGTGGGCCTCGTACGCGGAGATCACCATCAGCGGGCGGAAGCGCTTACCGCCGCGGGTGTTGGCCTCCAGCGTCTGCCAGAGGGTCAGGTAGCGGGGTCCGAGACGCACCGCCCGGGACCTCGCCAACGAGAAGAACCTGTCCAGGACGGCATCGACGTGCTCCTGCCTCAACCGGGACAGAACCACGGGGTCGCGCGTATCCACGTGGGAAGGCTAACAAAGGGGAGAACCAGGACGATAAGCCGGCTGATGTGTTGCGGCGTGCTTGACTTGCGGGTATGACTTCGCCAGCCGCCACTGTGCAGACGGACCGGATCGAGCAGGTGGTCCTCCTCGACGAGGCCGGGAACGCCGTGGGGGTCGCCGACAAGGCGACCGTGCACGACACGGCCACTCCCCTGCACCTCGCGTTCTCCTGCCACGTCTTCTCCCCGGACGGCGCGCTTCTGGTGACCCGCCGCGCACTCGAGAAGCGCACCTGGCCGGGCGTCTGGACCAACTCCTTCTGCGGGCACCCCGCCCCGGGCGAGCGGATCGAGGACGCCGTCGTCCGCCGGGCCGAGCGCGAGCTCGGCGCCCGGCTGGCCACGCTGGAGGTCGCCCTGCCGGACTTCCGCTACCGCGCGGTCGACGCGTCCGGCGTCGTCGAGAACGAGATCTGCCCCGTCTACACGGCGACGCTGTCGAGCCGCGACGCCCTCGATCCGCGCCTCGACGAGGTCATGGACTACGAGTGGGTCGATGCCGAGTCGACGCTCGCCGCCGTCCGCTCGACCCCCTGGGCGTTCTCCCCCTGGCTCGTGCTGCAGCTCCCCCGCCTGCTGGGCTGACCCCCGCGCCCTGATCCCTTCGCCGGCGTCAGTCGGTGTAGACGTCCGTGCGGTGGAAGCCGAGCGCCGAGCGCGACGCGGTCGGACCGCGCTGGCCCTGGTACCGCGAGCTGTACTCCGCCGAGCCGTAGGGCTTCTCGGCGGGCGAGCTGAGGCGGAAGAAGCACATCTGGCCGATCTTCATCCCCGGCCAGAGCGTGATGGGGAGCGTCGCGACGTTGCTGAGCTCGAGGGTGACGTGGCCGGTGAAGCCCGGATCGATGAACCCGGCGGTCGAGTGGGTCAGCAGCCCGAGCCGTCCGAGAGAGCTCTTGCCCTCGAGGCGCGCCGCGATGTCGTCCGGCAGCGACACCTCCTCGTAGGTCGAGCCGAGCACGAACTCTCCCGGGTGGAGGATGAACGGCTCGCCCTGCGGCGTCTCGACCAGGCGGGTCAGCTCGGGCTGGTCCTCGGCCGGATCGATGTACGGGTAGCGGTGGTTGTCGAACAGCCGGAAGAAGCGGTCGAGGCGCACATCGACGGACGACGGCTGCAGCATCGACGGATCGTGCGGGGCGAGCCCCACGCGGCCGGAGGCGAGTTCGAGCGAGATGTCGCGGTCGGAGAGGAGCACGCTGCGATCCTAGGGCGTGGCGCGACCCGGGGCATGGGCCGGCTCCGGGCCTTGCTACGATGTCCTGGTGCGCCCGAGCGGCGCCGCGCGAGTGTAGTTCAATGGTAGAACTTCTGCTTCCCAAGCAGATGGCGCGGGTTCGATTCCCGTCACTCGCTCTCCTCCTCCCCTCGTCTGCGGCCGATCCTCCGGCCCGACGCGAGCGGCTCCTCCTCCGGCGCTGCAGCGGCAACCGGCAGACCAGCGGCGTCCGTCAGCCCAGCGGCGTCCGTCAGCCCAGCGGCGTCCGTCAGCCCAGCGGCGTCCGGCAGCGCAGCGGCGTCCGTCATCCCAGCAGCGGCAGCCGCCCGACGATCCTGTCGATCCGGTTCCTCGGCCCCACCAGGCTGACCGCGAGGTACTGCAGCTCGTCGGAGCCGCTCGCCGCCACCGCCTCCCGGTACTCGTCGTACACCCGGGTGGCCTGCGCGGATGCGGGCATGTCGGCGACGAACGTCCCCTCGTGCGCCTCGGCCTTCGCGCGGATCGCGAGCAGGGTGGCCGCGTCGGCGGCGAGGACCGTGCAGCCGGCCCACGGCAGACCGGGATGCAGCGATCCGGACGCGTCGGCGGGGCTCGGTCCGAGCAGTCCCGCGACGTGCGCGGCCGTCGCGGCGCCCACGCAGATCGCGGCGTTCACGGCGCGACCGGCGGGGAGGGACTCGTCGACGACGACCACCCACTTGAGGCGGGCCGAGCGGGTGGGCGCGGCGGTGTCGATCTCGTCGGGGTGGAAGCCGACGGCGTCGGGGGCGGGGATGGTCATGATGCTCCTCGGTTCGTGCGCAGTGACGTCACGAACAGTAGGCAGGAGGGCTCCCCTTCGGCAGGATCTCCGTATGAACGACCAGCAGAACGGCCCAGGAGCGGCACTCGACGAACTCGACGTCCGGATCCTGCAGGTCCTGCAGTCGGATGCACGGATCACGAACCGTGACCTCGCAGCCGCCGTGCACGTCTCGCCGACCACCGCACGAGGAGCCTCCGGCGCCGCGGCGTGATCACCGGCGCGACGCTCACTCTCGACTTCGCGGCCCTCGGGCGCGGCATGCAGGCGCTGGTCGCGGTCCGCATCCGTCCGCCGTCGCGCGAGATCATCGAGGCCTTCCGCGACTGGGTCGCCGGCCTCGACGAGACGGTCGGCGTGTTCGTCACCTCCGGCTCGGAGGACTTCATCATCCACGTCGCCGTCCGCGACAACCAGGACCTCTACGCCTTCGTCATCGACGAGCTGACGCAGCGCCGCGAGGTCGCCGACGTGCGCACCTCGGTCGTCTACGAGCACTTGCGCGAGCAGGTCGTCCTGCCGCTGGAGCCGCACGGCCGCGCGGAGCGGTGAGGCGCCCGCGCGGCGTTTCGATGCGACACGCCGGGCGGATCCGCGGCAGCGCGCGGGATCGCGGGACGCAGAGGGCAGGGTGGAGGGGTGACAGAGCTCGTCCAGATCCCGTCGCCGGGCGTCGCCCTCGAGTACGGGCACCCCGGCCGGCCCGTGGTGGTCGTGCTGCACGACGTGTTCGGGCGCCTGCCGTGGCTGGAGCCGTTCGCCGAGGCCGTGGCGAAGCACGGCTACCACGTGCTCGTGCCCGACCTCTACGACGGCTGGGCCACGCTCGCCCCGGAGGACGCGCGCGACCTCGCCGCGATGGCCGCGCAGGACCGCACCCTCGCCGCCGTCGCCGAGGCGGTCGGCACCGGAGTCGCGGCCGGGGCGCCGCGCAGCGCCGTCATCGGCTTCGGCTTCGGCGGCCGCCTCGGGCTGCTCGCCGCGGGCACCGGGCTCGTGGACGCGGTGGTCGCGTACTACGCCACCCTCGGTGCGGAGGAGCACGTTCTGGTCCCGTGCCCCACCCTCCTGCACTACGCGCAGAGCGACGAGTGGCCCGCGGGCGACGACCCGGAGTCGTTCGTCGGGCGGCTGAAGGAGTCGGGGACGCCGGTCACGGCGCACACCTACCCGGACACGCAGCGGCACTTCGCGAACGGCAACCTGCGCGACGCGGTCAGCCCCGCCTCCGCGGCGCTCGCCTACGCGCGGACGCTCTCGTTCCTCAATCCCCAGCTCATCGACACCTGAGCTCAGCCCTGCACGTCGTGCAGGTGGTGCTGGACGTCGTGCAGGTAGTAGCGGGCGATCGTGTCGACCGTGAACGCCGCGCCGTCGCTGCGGCGGCCTCGGCGCTGCCACTGGGCACCGGCGACGGAGTCGAACACCTCGGCGATGCGCTCGGCCGCCTCGACCAGCTCGCGGCCGACCGTCGCGGGGTCCTGCTGGTCGTAGCGCTCCTCCACGGCGGTGACGTCCTGGTCCCAGTTGGGGTAGAGCGGGTCGTCGCCGGCGAGCATCAGCTGCACGCGGGTGCGGTAGATGCGGTGCACGTCGCGCACGTGCGCGGCGTACTCGAGCGGCGACCAGGTCTCGTCGTCGGGCCGGCCCGCCGCATCGTCGCGGTCGAGCACGTAGGGCCAGGCGGCGGCGTTCTCGCGGATGAGCTCGGCGACCTCGTCGGCGTCGACGAGCGAGGCGTCGAAACCGCACTCGAGGCAGGGGCGCTCGAGGACCCAGGTCCAGTCCTTGGTGTCGGGAGTGATCGGCATGGCACCAGAGTAGGGCGCCGCCGGATCAGCAGCGCGTCGGGGTCCCCTGCACGGCGCCGCGCTCGCCGTCGGCCGTCCACGGGAGCCGGGGCAGGCCCTCGGCTCCCGTCGCGGCTCCCTGCTCGACCGCGATGGCGGCCAGGGTGCGGGCGACCGTCGCAGCGAAGTCGCCGCCAGGCGTCGAGCTGTTGATCGAGACGGCCACGGTCAGGCCCGAGACCGGGTCGGAGTAGGCCGCGGTGACGAAGCCGGGCGCGAGACCCGAGAAGCCGCGGAGGGGTCCCGCCTCGTGCCCGCCGAGCCCGGCGCGGAGGTAGTCGGCGCGGCCCTGGCCCTGGACGACCGGGTCCTGCCACATGGCGTCGCCCGCGGGATCGGCCGCGAGCCCCGTCGCCAGCCGCCGGAGGTCCTCCAGATCGGTCAGCGCTCCGCCCGCGGCGCCGAGCGCGGACGGGGACGCGGCGGTGACGTCGAGCCGCACGTCGCAGCGCTTCTCCCCGGTCGCCGGGTCCAGCGCGACCGCGTAGCCGCGGGGGGACGGAGCGGGCAGGTCGACCTCGGAGGCGCCGGGCAGCTCCGTGCTGCGCAGCCCGTACCGCGGCACCACGTACTGGTCGTAGAGCTCCCCGATGCTCCGACCGGTCACCTGCGCGGCGACGATGCCGGCGAGCAGCGGACCGGTGGCGGAGTCGGACCACGCCGCTCCGGGCTCGGCCGAGGCGCCGCGCACCTGGGCCGCGGCGAGCAGCTCGAGCGTCGGCCACTGCCGCGGGGGGTTCTGGAGCACGGTCGGCCAGAGCGCCGAGCGGAAGTCGGCCAGGCCGGAGGTGTGCGCGCAGAGCTCGCGCAGCGTGAGGCCGTCGATGCCGGGCAGGGAGCGAAGCGTCTCGCCGACGTCGGCGTCGAGGTCGACCCGGCCGGAGTCGGCGAGGGCGAGGACCACGTCGCAGGTCATCGCCTCGGTGCCGCCGGTGCCGAGCCGCAGGTGCGCGTCGGTGGTGAGGGCGGTGGTGCGCTCGTCCGACTCCCAGCCGACCGCGCCCTCCCAGCTGCCGCCCCATGGCGACCAGACGCCGGCGACCGCTCCGGTCGCGCCGGCGACGCCGACCGTCTCGTCGAGGAACCCCGACAGGGCGGAGGCGAGCTCCTCCGACGCCGCCTGCGCGGGCGCCTCCGCCACGCGCGAGGCGGCGGCGGGCGTGCAGCCGGCCAGTGCGAGCACGAGGACCGGGACGACGAGCAGCCCCGTCCGCGTCCGTCTGCGAGATCCCATGCCGTGCGACTCCCCCGTCGTCTGCGAACGGCACCACTGTACGGGGGCTCCGTCGGGCCGGAGAGGGCCGCTGAGCGCCCGATCGCGATTCGTGTCCTGACCGTGACCGGCGGAGTCCACCCCGTTCCCAAACCGGCAGGCGCCCGGTTACGAAGAGAGGGAGTACAGCGCAGAGGCGCTGCTCGAAGGAGGTAAGAGACCATGCGCAGATCCCCCAATCGACTGCTGGCGACTCTCTTCGGAGCCGTCTACGTCGTCGTCGGGCTGCTCGGCTTCGTCGTGACCGGAGGCGTGCAGTTCCTCTCGACCGAAGGCGGGCTCCTGCTCGGCATCTTCGAGGTGAACCCGCTGCACAACATCGCCCACCTGCTCATCGGAGGCGCGCTGCTGATCGCGGGCCTGTCGACCGTCGCCGCGGCGAAGACCGTCAACGTGACCGTCGGAGCGGTGTACCTGCTGCTCGGCATCGCCGGCTTCTTCCTGGTCGACACCGCTCTGAACGTGCTGGCGCTGAACACCGCCGACCACTTCCTGCACCTGGCCAGCGCGCTGGTGCTCCTGGGAGTCGGACTCGGCACCGAGAAGACGGCGAGGACGCGCACCGCCGCGACCGCCTGACCAGGGCGGCACCCGCCGCCCCCCTCTACTCCGTCCGCCGTGGGCCCGCCGTTTTCCGCGGCGGACGGACTGAACGGCCCCGGACGACACGATGCGGTGTGTCGATCCGGGGCCTCCTCTTCTTCCCCGATCCAGCGAAGGAGCCGCCATGACCACCGTGGCCCGCTGCAACGCCGCTTTCGCCGGACTCGGCGCCGGGCTCGTCCACCTCTCGCTCGCCGCCGGCGGCGAGGGCGTGCAGGCTCCGGTGATCGGAGCGCTCGGTGCTGTCGAGATCCTCTGGGCGGTCCTCGTCCTGGCACGCGGCCGGATCGTCGTGCCGCGCTCCGCGCTGGTCGTCGCGGTCGCCTCCCTGGCGGCGTTCGCCCTCGCACTGGCCCTCGGCGCACTCGCCGAGCCCCTCCCCGCGCTGGCCGCCGCGGTCCTCCAGCTGATCGCGGTCGCCGTGGTGGCCGTCTCGCTCCGCTCTCCGCGCGTCGAGGAGAAGGCCGTCTCACCGTCGCGAGCTCTCGTCGGACTCCTGGCCGGCGCGCTCACCGTCTCCGCCCTCGCCACCCCCGCCATGGCCGCCTCCTCGGGCGGCTCGGGCGACATGGGCGGGATGATGCACTCCGTCGTCGTCGACGGCGGACACGGGCACTGACGCCTCTGGTCCCAGCGGCTCCGCTCGGCTAAGGTAAGGCAGTCCTCAGTCGCCGAGGGAGGCCACCGTGTCGAACGTCATCCCGTTCTCCGAGGCCCTGCGCCTGCGCATCGGGCAGTCCGGCGCGGACGACGAGGGCGCCGCCTTCATGACCTCGCTGATGACCGGCTCCGGCAGCCGCGACGACTACATCGCGCTCATCTCGCAGCACTACTTCGTCTACGAGGCCCTCGAGGCCGTGGCGGAGGACATGGCCGGCGATCCGGTCGCGGAGCCCTTCCTCTCGGCCAAGCTCACCCGGCTCCCCGCGATCGCGGAGGACCTGCGCTTCCTCGTCGGCGAGGACTGGCGCGAGCGCATCCGCCCGCTGCCCTCGACCAGCGCCTACGTCGACCGGATCCGCACCGTGGCCTCGGGCTGGAGCGGCGGCTTCGTCGCCCACCACTACACGCGCTACCTCGGTGACCTCTCCGGCTGCGCGATCGTCCGCGGGCTGCTGCAGCGGCGGTTCGGCTTCGAGACCAACGGCGTCGGCTTCTTCCTCTTCGGCGAGATCGCCGCACCGTCGGCCTTCCGCGCCACCTATCGCGAGCAGCTAGACGCCGCGGGCTGGGACGAGGAGGAGCGCGAGCGGGTCATCGCGGAGGTCGCGGAGGCGTACCGGCTGACGACGGAGCTGTTCCGCGATCTCGCCCGGACCTGCGCGGCGGCCTGAGGCCCCTGCTCCCACGTCCTCCGCGGGGCGTCAGTCCGCGGACGCCTCCGCGACGGCGGCCGGCTCGGCTCGCCGTTCGGACATGAAGCGCAGCACGTCCTTGTCGACGATGATGTCGCTCGGCCGGAGCGGCCGCGTCAGGTAGAGCCCCTCGAGGCTCGTGATGCGGCTGAGCGCCACGTAGGTCTGCCCGGGGGCGAAGGCGCGCTGCCCGAGGTCGACCACGGCGGAGTCGTAGGTCTTGCCCTGCGACTTGTGGATCGTGACCGCCCACGCCAGGCGGAGCGGGAACTGCGCGAACTCGGCGACGATCTCGCGGGTGAGCTTCTTCGTCGCGGCGGAGTAGGAGTAGCGGTAGCGCTCCCAGGTCGCGGGCTCGACCTCGTGGACCTCGCCGTCCACCTCGACCCACACCGTCCCCGCGACCTTCGTCACCCGGCCGATCGTGCCGTTCACCCAACGCTGCTCGGAGTCGTTGCGCAGGAACATCACGTGCGCGCCGATCTTGAGCTCGAGGTTCTGGTCCGCCGGATAGGCGCGCCCGCCGAAGTCGCCGCTGATCTCGGCCGACGCGGTCTTCAGCGGGCCCTTCAGCCGCGCGAGCGCCGCCTGGTTGATGCGGTTGACCGTGTCGTTGCGGGTCGCGAGCGTGATCGCGTCGTCGGCCGGAGGCGTCCGCGCGCCCGCCGCGTTCAGCACGTCGGCGATCTCCTTCGTCACCATGCCGAAGCGGACCGCGTTGAGCATCCACTTGAAGCGCTCGTCGCTCTGCCGGTGGATCCGGCCGAGCTCGACGATCCGCAGCGGCGCCTCCTGCCAGACGAGGGCGTCGAAGAACCACAGCGAGCGGTAGCGGTCGGCGAAGTAGGCGCGCTCCTCCGGATCGCCGGGAACGGGCGCGAGCTGGAACGGGTCGCCGAAGAGGACGACCTGCACGCCCCCGAACGGCTCGGAGCGCCGCTGCCGCGCCTGCCGGAGGCTGCGGTCGATCCCGTCGAGCAGGTCGGCGTTGACCATGGAGATCTCGTCGATGACGAGTGTGTCGATGGTGTTGAGGAGCTTGCGCAGCTCGGGCGGCTGGTCGAGGTCGGAGTCGGCGATGACGCCGATCGGCAGTCGGAAGAGCGAGTGGATGGTCTGGCCGCCGACGTTCAGCGCCGCGACGCCGGTGGGGGCGCAGATGACGATCTGCTTGTCGGTGTTCCAGCTCAGGTGGTTGAGCAGGGTGGACTTGCCCGTGCCCGCGCGACCCGTGACGAACAGGTGCTCGCGCGTGTTCTCGATGAGGTCGAAGACCCGCTGCTGCTCGTCGGAGAGGGTCGGCTGAGTCACCGCTCCACTGTACCCGCGGGCCGCCGGGACCCCGGGGCCCGGGCGCGGATCAGCCGCGCTTCTGGAGGGCGGCCAGGCGGTCGTTGTAGGCCGTGAGCTCGGCCTCTCCGGTGCGGTCGGCCTGGCGGTCGCGGCGCTTGGTCTCGCGGGCGTCGGAGCGGCTCCACATCATCGCGACGACGATCGCGAGCGCGAGGGTGGGGATCTCGCCGATGCTCCACGCGATGCCGCCGGCCGCCTGCTGATCGGCGAGCGCGGAGGTGCCCCAGCCCATCGCTCCGTACCAGTCGGCGAGGAGCAGCCCCTCCCCCGTCATCAGTGCGAGGCCGAAGAAGGCGTGGAACGCCATGGTGCCCAGCAGCAGCAGCAGGCGCATCGCGTAGGGCACGCGGTGCACGCTCGGGTCCACTCCGATCAGGACGCTGACGAAGAGGTAGCCGGTGATCAGGAAGTGGACGATCATCCACTCGTGGCCGATGTGGTCCGTGGTGGCCCAGCGGAACAGCGGGGAGTAGTAGAAGCCCCAGAGCGACCCGACGAACAGCAGCGCGGCGACGATCGGGTGCGAGATCGCGGTGGCGAAGCGCGAGTGCACGGCGAGCAGCACCCACTCGCGGGCGCCGCGGGAGCCGTCGGTGCGGCGGGCGGCGGCGCGGGCGATGAGCGTGACCGGTGCCGCCGGGACGAGCAGCAGCGGCACCGCCATGGTGAGGACCATGTGCGAGAGCATGTGGGCGCTGAACAGGTACTTCTCGTACGCGTTCACCCCGCCGTTCGTGATGTAGGCCAGGAGGAGCATGCCCGCGATCCAGAGGATCGTGCGGTGCAGGGGCCAGCGGTCGCCGCGGCGGTGCAGGCGCACCACTCCGGCGACGTAGAACGCGATGGCGAAGGAGCAGACCAGGAGCCAGACCAGGTCGATGTTCCAGAGCGTGAGGAAGTTCATCGCGCTCGCGGGCGGCGGCAGGGGCTCGCCCGTCAGCAGCTGGGCCGGGGTCGGATCCGTGAGCTGGCTCGCGGCGATCTGGTCGACCGGGGTCGCGGTGCGCGCGAGCGCCGCGGCGACTCCGGACGCGATCCCCATGAAGGCGATCTCGGCGCCGACGAGCCACCAGAAGCTGCGGCCGCCGACGCCGCCGGCCTTCCGCATCCGCTCGATGAGGTAGCGGCGCTGCAGCACGCCGAACAGGCCCAGCGCGACCAGCGCCGCGACCTTGACCAGCACGAGGATCCCGTAGCCGGTGAGCAGGTTGTCGAGAGTGGCGAGCCGGAGCTCGGCGCTGACGTAGCCGGACGCCGCGACCACGACGAAGCTCACGAGCGCGAGGCTGGAGTAGCGCTCGATCACGGGCAGCAGGCGGGAGCCGCCGAGCAGGGGCCGCAGGGCGATGACGGTGATGAGGCCGCCCAGCCAGATCGCCGCGAAGACGAGGTGCAGGCCCAGCGCCGTGACGGCGGCGTCGTGCCCGCTCGCTCCCGCCGCGTGCCCCTGCTGCGCCATCGGCAGCAGCGTGAGCAGGGCCAGGCCCGTGACGAAGACGAGCGCGGTCTGGTTGCGGACGGCGAAGCAGAGGACGGTGACGACGGCCGCGAGCAGCGTCGTGATGAGCCAGGCCTGGCCGACCTGGATGCTGCCGATGAAGTAGCTGAGCTTGGTGCCGAAGTCGCGGTCGAGGCTCAGGGGCGTCTGCGTGACGTTGAGGAAGGTGAGGAACCCGGTCACCGCGCTGGCCGCCGCGAAGAAGGCGGCGCTGGCGGCGGCGACGTCGAGGGCGATCGAGAACTCGGTGCGCGGCTCGGGCGCGGCCTCGGCGGGCGCGGGGCGCGCGGGGGCGACCGCGGTGCGCGTCGATCCGGCGCGGGAGGAGGACTGGCCGCCGCGCGAGGACTGGCCGCCGCGAGAGGAGGCGTGAGCGGTCGAAGATCGGGACGAGGACCGTGCGTCGCGGGCGGCGGCGGCGCGGGGGCTCAGCGCGAACAGCGTCAGCACGAGCGAGCCGATCATGCCCGCGGCGCCGAGATTGACAGCCAGCTTGGCGATCGGGAGGCCGTAGCGGACCACGGGGCCGGGATCGTTCAGCAGCGGAGCCGCGGCTCCCCCTCCGAAGGCCAGGGCCGAGAGGAGGGCGACGAGCGCTGCGGCGACGAGCACGAGCGCAGGGCCGACGATCCGGACGGTTCGATTCACCGGTCCAGCCTACGTTCCGCGGCTGATCGGCAGCCGCGTCGGCGGACGATCGGCGGGCGCGTCCGCGGACGATCGGCGGGCGCGTCCGCGGACGACGACGGCCCCGGCGCAGTGCCGGGGCCGTGTCGGAGGGCGCGACTACTTCGCGGCGGCCTTGAGCTTGGTGCCCGCGGAGACCTTGACCGAGTGGCCGGCGGCGATCTGGATGGTCTCGCCGGTCTGCGGGTTGCGGCCGGTGCGTGCGGCGCGGGAGGTGCGCTCGACGGCGATCCAGCCGGGGATGGTGACCTTCACGTCGTTCGACACGGAGTCGGCGAGGGTGGTGAAGAGCGAGTCGAGGACGCCGTTGACGGCGGCCTGGCTCTGGCCGGAGTCGGCGGCGATCTTCGCGACGAGCTCGGTGCGGTTGAGCGACTTGTCAGCCATGGAGTGTCCTCCCAGGACGTTCTCGCTGTCGGAACAGCTGGTTTCGATGGATCGTCCTCGGCCGGGGACGGACGTCCTCAACCGGTCGGACCGTCGGTAACCTACCAGCCCCGCCCCGGATCTCCGGCGATTCCGGCCCCGAGACGCCCGGAACGACGCCGATCGCGCCGGTCGGTCCCTCCACAGGAGGCGCTCGGCGCCTCTCGTCCACCGATCCGCCGATCGCCTCTCCGCAGAGTCCGCCGCCTGACGAGGATCGGCTCATGACGACGACGGCACTCCTCCCTCCATCCGCTCCGGCCGACGCGGCCCTCCCCCGGCCGCCCCGGCGGCACCCTCCCGCTCGCCGGCCGTACGAGCCCGGCCTCGCCGCGCTCGCGCTGGGCCTGCTCGCGCTCGCGTCCTCCGTGCATCCGCTCTGGGCCCTCCCCGCCGTCGCCGTGGCGGTCGCCGCGGTGATCGCGTCCGTGCGGGCGCTGCGGTGGGCGGGCGAGCGGAGGAGCGCGGTGGCCGGGCTCGCCTGCGCGGCTCTCGCGCTGCTCGTCTGCACCGTCACGGCACCCGCCTCCGTGCGGGCGGGCCTCGCCGTGCTGGCCTGGATCACCGCCCTGCGGCCCGGCTCGTGAGCGGGCGCGGCTCCGGTCCAGCCCGCCTCGCTACAGTGACGGCGGCCCGCGCCCGAGCGGGCCGGGAGGACGGCCACGATGGCTCTGACGGACGGTTGGATCTCGACGGCGATCTGGTGGCACGTCTACCCGCTCGGCTTCACGGGCGCCGAGGCGAGCGCCTCGGAGGGTCCGGGCCCGGACGACGAGCCGCAGCACCGCCTCCGCGCCCTGCTCCCCTGGCTCGACGACCTGCTGGCGCTGGGCTGCAACGGGCTGCTGCTGGGGCCGGTCTTCGCCTCCTCCACCCACGGCTACGACACGGTCGACCACTTCCGGGTCGATCCCCGCCTCGGCGACGAGGCAGACCTCGACGCGCTGATCGCCGCGTGCCGCGAGCGCGGGATCCGGGTGCTGCTCGACGGGGTCTTCAACCACGTGGGACGGGAGCACCCCTGGTGGCGTGCCGCGGTCGCGGCCGGCGACAGCTCCCCCGAGGCGGCGCGCTTCTCCCGCAGCGAGCGGTCGCAGGAGGTCGACGGCCTCCGCGTCGACGTGTTCGAGGGGCACGACGCTCTGGTCGAGCTCGACAACGGGAACCCCGAGGTCGCGGAGCACGTGTCCTCCGTGCTCGCGCACTGGCTCGAGCGGGGCATCGACGGCTGGCGGCTCGACGCGGCGTACGCGGTCGCGCCGGCGGCCTGGCACGCGGCGATCGACCCGGTGCGGCAGCGCTTCCCCGACGCGTGGTTCGTCGGCGAGGTCATCCACGGCGACTACACCGGCTACGTGCGGGAGTCCGGGCTCGACTCGGTCACGCAGTACGAGCTCTGGAAGGCCGTCCGCAACTCCCTCGAGGAGGCGAACCTCTTCGAGCTGGCCTGGTCCCTGAAGCGCCACGACGACTTCGTCCGCGAGTTCCTGCCCCTGACCTTCGTCGGCAACCACGACGTGACCCGGATCGCCAGCGCCGTCAGCGACGAGCGCCACCACGGCCACGCCACGGCGATCCTCGGCTTCGTCGCCGGCGTGCCGAGCATCTACTCCGGCGACGAGCGGGGCCTGCGCGGCGTCAAGGAGGAGCGGATCGGCGGCGACGACGCGATCCGCCCGGAGTTCCCGGCCGAGCCCGCCGAGTGGCCGGGCGGGGAGGCCTACCGGGCCCACCAGGAGGTCGTCGCGTTCCGCCGACGGAACCCGTGGCTGGTCGGCGCGAGCACCCGCACGGTCGACCTCTCCAACACCGCCGTGATGCTCGTGGCGGAGGGCCCGGAGGGACGCACCGCGCGGCTCGCGCTGAACATCGGCGACGAGACGGCGACCGTCGGCGGCGTCCAGGTCGCTCCCCACTCCTGGTCGCTGCACGACTGACCCGGCGCGCGGGCGGCCCGGCAGTGCGCGACGGAGCGTCGACCTCCGGGGGCCCGTCCTCTACGCTCGGGCGCATGCCGAGACCTGCACGAGGACCCTCCGACGGGCGAGCCGACTCGATCGACGACGCCGGGATGCCGGCGTCCGGACTCGAGCAGGCGTTCGCCGCCCCCGTCGACCCGGAGAGCGACCCCGGACCGGGCGAGAGGAGCGGCCTGTCGAGCCGCATCGCCCAGGAGCTGCTCGAGGACGGCTTCGGCCTCGACGCGAGCGACGAGGAGCCCCCGTCCCGCGCCGTGGAGATCGACGATCCCGCCCGCGCCGTGGGTGACGATCCCGCCCACCCCGTGCACGGCTCGATGTCCGGCGAGTTCGAGCGCCGCTGAGCCCGGCCGCCGTCGGTCGGTCGTCGACAGCCCGGCGGCACCGCTCCGCCCGCCGGCCGTCGTCACCCCGCCGGTACCGCGCCGCCGGCCGCCGGAGCCGGGTCCGGGCCGGCCGCCTGCAGCTCGGCGAGGAATCCGGGCCGGAGCACGCGTGCCTCGATCGACGCGGCTCCCGAGGTCCAGCCGTCGCCGAGCGGACGCTCGGGCGTGAGCAGCACGTGGCCCGGCGTCCCCGCTCGGCCGAGGGCGGCGGCGACGCGGCCCTCCGGATCGTAGAGGGCGTGGTCGACGAGCGGCCCGTAGACGGCGTGCACCGCGAAGTCCTCGCGGCTGCCGAGGAGGACGGGCAGCAGCTCCTCGCCCGGGCGCAGGCCGTGGGGCCACCAGCGGAAGCGCTCGACGAGCTCGTGGCAGGCGGCGCACGAGGGCGAGAAGAAGACGAGGTGCGTCGCCGGGCGGGACAGCTCCTCGAGCGTCAGGAGCTCGCCGGCCACCGTGACGAACGCGAGGTCGGCGGCCGAGAGGTCGCCCTCGGGCGCGCGCCCCGGCGCGGACTCCCTGTCGGCTGCGGACAGGCGGGCGGCCGCCCGGACGCGAGCGGCCGTCGACGCCGCACGGCGGTCGCGCACCAGCACGAGCGAGACCGCGGCGAGAGCGGCGGCGAGCCCGGACGCCGCCGCCGAGGCACCGCCGCCGCCGAGCAGCGCGGCCGGAGCGAGCCCGCCGAGGGCCCCGGCGACCGCGAGCGCGAGCAGCACCGCGTTCCTCGCGACGGTGCGTCCGGTCATCCGTGCCGAGCCCAGCCCGCCGAAGCACTCGCAGTCGACGTCCTCCGTCGCGCGGACCGCGCGGACGGCGACGACGAGGAACACGGCGTCGAGGAGCGCCACCGGCACGAGGGCGGCACGGTGCGCCGGAGCGGGCGCCAGCACCACCGCGGCGCCCAGCGCGATCTCGACGACGGGGAAGGCGGCCGCGAACCAGCCGCGGCGCCGGAGGAGGAGGGGGACCCCGAGCGCCTCGAGGCTCGCCCGGAACCGCTCCGTGCGGCCGAGCTTCAGGGCGCCGCTGACGACGAGCACCGCGCCCGCGCACCACGCGGCGATCGCGAGAACCGCCTCCAGCATCCGTCGCCCTCCTCGCTCGGCATCGACCCGCACAACGCTACCGGCGCGGACCGGCCTCCCGCGGCCGAGACGGGGAACGGGGCGGAGACGGCGCGATCCGGCGCGTTCCGCCCTCCGGACGAGCCGCTGCCGGCACATCCGGCGCCCGGATCCCTCCAGGCGGGGCGCCCCCGGGCTCCCTCCCGGTCCCGGACGGCCGCTCCGCCGTACACTGCGAGAGGATCGGAGGGGTCATGCGGGGACGGCGAGCGCGCGACGAGCGGCACGGCACGGCGGCGAGTCCGCCTGCGGCCGCCGCTCCCCCGGCTGCGGTCACGGCTCCGGCCCCCTCGGACTCGCCGGACGACGCCTCGGGCGACGTCTCGACCGGGATGCGGATCGCCGCCGCCTGGTCGTGGCGCTTCCTCGCCGTCGCCGGGCTCCTCTACCTCCTCGTGCGCCTCGTCTCGCTGCTGCCCGTGATCGTCGTGCCGGTGCTGATCGCGCTGCTGCTCACCGCGCTCCTCACCCCGCTGCGGAACCGGCTCGAGCGCCTGCGGCTCCCCCGCCCGCTCGCGGTCCTGGTCTCGATCGTCCTGATGCTCCTCCTGCTGACCGGCCTCGTCGGGCTGGTGATCGTGCAGTCGCGCTCCGGCTTCAGCGGAGTGGGGCAGCGCGCTCTCGACGCGGTCGACGGCGTCGAGGCGTGGCTGCGGAGCCCGCCGCTGTCGTTCTCGGACGTCCAGCTCTCGGACTGGGCGCAGCGCGCGGTCGACTGGGCCGACGCGCAGGCGTCGACGATCGCGTCCGGGGCCCTCGCCGTCGGCTCCCAGCTGGCCGAGGTCTTCGCCGGAACCCTCCTCACCCTGTTCTCGCTGATCTTCCTGCTCCTCGACGGCCGCCGGATCTGGCACTGGTTCCTCCGCCTCCTCCCCCGCCGCGCGCGCCCCGCGATGGAGCGCGGCGGCGCCGCCGGCTGGCGGACCCTCAGCCAGTTCGTGATCGCGCAGCTCGGCGTCGCCGGGATCAACGCCGTCGGCATCGGCATCGGCGCGCTCGCGCTGCAGCTGCCGCTCGTCGTGCCGATCGCGATCGTGGTGTTCCTCGGCTCGTTCGTCCCGATCCTCGGCGCGATCGTGACCGGTGCGCTCGCCGCACTGGTCGCTCTGCTGTTCAGCGGGCCCGTCGCCGCGCTGGTGATGGTCGGCGTCGTGATCCTGGTGCACCTGCTCGAGGGGCACGTGCTGCAGCCGCTCATCCTCGGGACCGCCGTGAAGGTGCATCCGCTCGCCGTGGTGCTCGGAGTCGCGACCGGGCTCGAGGTGGCCGGGCTCGCCGGGGCGCTGTTCGCGGTGCCGACCATCGCGACGCTGAACGCGGCGGTCACCGCCATGCGGGCGCGCGCGCCCGGAGCGGAGTGAGCGCGTTCGATCCGGCCGCCCGACCCGGATCGACGGTGCTGCCCGCCCTCGCCTGCCCGGTCTGCGGCGGCGCGCTCGCCCCCGACGCGCTGCCCCGCCCCTCCTCGCTCCGCTGCCCCCTCGGGCACAGCTCCGACCTCGCGCGCCAGGGCTACGCCTCGCTCCTGCGCGGGAGGCACGCGACCTCGGGCGACACCACGGCGATGGTGCAGGCCCGCGCCGACCTGCTCGGCTCCGGCCACTACCGGGTGATCCAGGACGCGGTCGCCGCGGCCGTCCCCGCCGGCGCACGGCTCGTGGTCGACCTGGGCTGCGGCACCGGGGCGTACCTCGCGGCCGTGCTCGAGGCGCATCCGGCGGCGGACGGGCTGGGCCTGGACCTCTCGGCCCCGGCCGCCCGCCGCGCCGCCCGCGCGCATCCCCGGGCGGCGATCGCGACCGCGGACCTCTGGCAGCCCCTCCCGCTGGCCGACGCCTCCGCCGACGCGCTGCTCACCGTCTTCGCGCCGCGGAACGCCCCGGAGATGCGGCGGGTGCTCCGTCCGAGCGGCGTCGCCGTCGTCGTCACTCCGCGCGAGAGGCACCTGCACGAGATCCGCGAGCGGTTCGGGATGCTGGGCATCGACGCCGGCAAGGCGGAGCGGCTCGACGAGCAGCTGGCGGGGTTCGCGCTCGAGGAGCGCATCGAGCTCGACACGACGGTGCTGATGAGCGTCGACGAGCTGCGCGCCGAGGTGCTGATGGGGCCGAGTGCCCACCACGTGGATCCCGAGGCGCTGGACGCTCGGCTCGCGGCGGTGGAGGGGACGACCGCGGTGACGGTCGCGGTCACCGTGTCGCGCTTCGTGCGCGCGGAGTAGCGGCGGGCGTGCCGCCGACCCCGCGTCAGTACGTCTCGCGCAGGCGCTCCTGGTCGACCACCGCTTCGCGGTCCGCGAGGCGGCGCAGGCCCGCGAGGGGCTGGGCCATCCGGTGGTTGCCGCGGAGGACCGGCTCGGCCCGGTCGAGGAAGGCCCAGTACCCGGCGGTCACCGGGCAGGCGTTCTCGCCCAGGCGCACCTTCGGGTCGAAGCGGCAGCCGCCGCAGTAGTCGGACATCCGGTTGATGTAGGCGCCGCCCGAGGCGTACGGCTTCGTCGCGACGACGCCGCCGTCGGCGTGCTGGGACATCCCGATCACGTTCGCCGGCATCACCCACTCCGTGCCGTCGACGAAGACGTCCACGAACCAGTCGTTGAGCTCCGCCGGATCCCACCCCCGCTGCAGTCCCCAGTTGCCGAGCACCATCAGGCGCTGGATGTGGTGCGCCCAGCCGTGCCGGTGCACGTCGTCGAGAGTCTCGTGCAGGCAGTTCGCCTCGATGCCGCTCGGGTCGAGCGCGAGCAGCTCGGCGGGCAGCGGCGTCGAGGCGCCGAGCGCGCGGCTGCGGTTCCGGTACTCCGGCCCGAGGTGCCAGAACAGGTTCCAGACGTAGTCGCGCCAGCCGAGGATCTGGCGGATGAACCCCTCCGTCGCCGCGATCGGCGCGCCCCCGGCGGCGTACTCCGCCTCGGCCGCCTCGACGACCGTCCGCGGATCGAGCACGCCGAGGTTCATCGGGGCGCTGAGCAGCGAGTGCGCCATCGTCCAGTCGCCCGAGAGCATCGCGTCCTCGTAGGTCCCGAAGTCGCCCAGCCGCGACGACACGAAGTCGGCGAGCGCCGCCTCTGCCTCGGCGGGCGTCGCGGCGAAGCGGCGCGGACCGTCGGCGCCGACCAGGCGGATCGCCCCCTCGGCCTCCCAGCGCGCGAGGTCGGCGCGCACCTCCTCGTCGATGTCGTCCTCCTCCGGCCACCACGGGTCGGGCAGGCCGAGCCGGGAGGCGCCCTTGGGCGGAGGCTGGCGGTTGTCGTGGTCGTAGTTCCAGCGGCCGCCCTCGGGCTGGTCGCCGCGCATCAGCACGCCGGTGCGCTCGCGGCTCCACCGGTAGAAGTCCTCCAGCAGCAGGCGCTTGCCCGAGCGGGAGAGCGCCCACTCGCGGAAGTCCTCCTCGGCCGTGATGAAGCCGCAGCTGGGCAGAACGCTCATGCCGAGCCTGCGGGCGAGGCGGCGGCCGCCGCGGGTGGGCGGGTCGATCACCTCGAGGTCGTCGCGCCCGGCGAGGGCCTCGCCGAAGGTCTCGGAGCGGACGTACTCGGCGCGGTCCCCGAGCTCGCGGGCGCGGTGGCGGAGCGCCGACAGCAGCAGCTGCGCCTTGGCGCGGTGCATCGGGCGGCGCCCGAACGCCGATCGGGCCTCGACCAGCAGCATCGGACCGCCGTCGTCGAAGGCAGGGCCGAGCTGGCCGATGACGCTCCAGCGGGTGCGAGGGGGTCTGCTCATCCTCGGAGGCTAGGCGGACGGATCCGGCGCCGGTAGGAGTTGCGCGGCACGGATGTGCAGCCGCCACGTCTTGCACCCCCGCCCCCGATGCAGAAGTCTCGGAGCGAGCGCGGCCGATCCGACCGCGCACCGACGCGACGAAGCGAGGAGGCCGCCATGGCCCACCACGACCACGACAACGAGCACCACGAGGGTCACGAGCACCACGACCACCACGAGGGTCACGACGAGCACACCGCCGGCCACGGCCGTCACGTCGCCGAGGGCACGAGCACCGAGGACACCGAAGGCGGCGAGTACACCTCGACGGAGGGCGTCTCGCACACCGCCGGCGAGGCCGAGGGCAGCTACGTCGACACCTCGGTCAACGAGCAGAGCACCGCCGACAAGGGCAGCTACGTCGACACCAGCGCCGCGGGCACCTCCGCCGAGGGCGAGGGCGAGTACACCGACCGCGACGAGTGACCCGCGCCCGGGCGCCGCGCGTCCCGCCGGGACACCGCGCTCCGGCCGGTGTCCCGGCGGGGAGCCGGCGCCTCGGCGGGACGCGGTGGTCCGCCGGCGCTTCAGGCGGGCTTCAGCGGGGCCGCGGCTAGCCTGGGCTCGCGCGGGCCCCCGCGCGCCGAGCCCGGGGAGGCCGCCATCCGCATCCTGGTCGTCGACGACGAGATCAACCTGCTCCGCGCCCTCGAGACGGGCCTGGAGGCCGAGGGCTTCGCCGTGGACACCGCCACCACCGGCACCGACGCCCTCTGGTACGCGCAGGAGGCCGACTACGCCGCCATCGTCCTCGACCTGATGCTCCCGGACGTCAGCGGCTTCCGCGTCTGCGAGCGGCTGCGCGCCGCCGAGGACTGGACCCCGATCCTGATGCTCACCGCGAAGGACGGCGACCTCGACCAGGTCGAGGCCCTCGACACCGGCGCCGATGACTACCTCACCAAGCCGTTCTCGTTCCCGGTGCTCGTCGCGCGGCTGCGCGCCCTCATCCGCCGCGGAGCCGCCGAGCGGCCCACGGTGCGCGTCGTCGGCGATCTCGTGCTGGATCCGGCCTCCCGGAGCGTCGAGCGGGGCGGAGTCGCCGTGCCGCTGACCGCGCGCGAGTTCAGCGTCCTCGAGTACTTCGTCTCACGGGCGGGCGAGGTCGTCTCCAAACGCGACGTCCTCGGAGCCGTCTGGGACTTCGACTACGACGGCGACCCGAACATCGTCGAGGTCTACGTCCGCACCCTGCGCAACAAGATCGACCGGCCCTTCGGCCGCGACACCCTCCGCACCCGGCGCGGGGCGGGCTACACGCTGGTGGCCGGGTGAGCCGCCGGAGCCTGCGGACCCGCATCACCGCGGCCGCGACCGCCGTGGTGGCCGCCGCCGCGCTCCTCGGGAGCGTGCTCTTCGTCCTGGTCCTCTCCTCCGTGCTCGCCTCGAGCGCCGCCTCCGCCGCCGACGCCGAGGCGGAGCGGGTCGCTGCGCTGGTCGAGCAGGGCGGCCCGGAGGCCGTCCGCGGCTCGGAGGGACTGGTCCAGCTCGTCGTCGACGGGCGAGTCGCCGCCGCGGGCGAGGACGCGGAGGACCTCCCTCCGCTCGCGCTGGCCGAGAGCGACGACCCGGTCACGGTCGACGTGGACGACGAGGGGCCGGTGGTGGTCGCCGCCCGCGAGCTCGACGACGACTCCCTCGTCGTGGTCGGCGTGCCCGACGAGGGCCGCGAGGAGGCGGTGTCCACGACGATCGGGCTGCTCGCGGTCGCCGTCCCGCTGCTGATCGCGCTGGTGGCGGTGGTGTGCGCCGTCGTCGTCGGCCGGGCGCTGCGCCCCGTGGAGCGGATGCGCGAGGAGGCCGAGGCGGTCACCTCCTCCGCCCTGGACCGCCGGATCGCCGCTCCCGGCTCCGGCGACGAGGTCGACCGGCTGGCGCACACCCTCAACCGGATGCTCGATCGGCTGCAGAGCGGGCATGAGCGGCAGCGGCGCTTCGTCTCGGACGCCTCGCACGAGCTGCGCTCCCCCGTCGCGGCGCTGCGCCAGACCGCGGAGGTGGCGCTCGCGCACCCGGACCGGCTCGACTCCGCCCGGCTGGCGAGGACGGTCGCGGAGGAGTCGGTGCGGCTCGGCGGGCTGATCGAGGGCCTGCTGCTGCTCGCCCGGGCGGACGAGGCGCGCCTGGCCGTGGCGTCGGCCCCGGTGGACCTCGACGACCTCGCCCTCGGCGAGGTGCGGCGCCTGCGCGACTCCGGGGCCCGGGTCGACGCGAGCGGGATCTCGGCCGTGCAGGCGGTGGCCGACGAGGCCCTGCTCTCGCGGGCGCTGCGCAACCTGGTCGACAACGCGGTGCGGCACCGCTCCTCGCAGCTGGCGCTCTCGACCCGGATCGACGGAGCGGAGGCGGTGCTCGCGGTGGACGACGACGGGCCGGGGATCCCGGCGGCGGAGCGCGAGCGGGTGCTCGAGCGCTTCGTTCGCCTCGACGAGGGCCGGGCGCGCGACGCCGGAGGGTCGGGCCTCGGCCTGGCGATCGTCGCCGGGATCGCCCGGGCCCACGGCGGACGGGTCGTCGTCGGCGACTCGGCGCTGGGCGGCGCCCGGGTCGAGGTACGGGTGCCGCTCGTCCGCTGAGCGGGCGCTTCAGGCTCGCTTCAGCGCCCGACCGCGAGAGTGCTGGAGGCGTCGACGAGCGGCGCCGGGACGGAGCCATCGTGCAGAAGAAGACGAAGATCATCGCCGGGATCGCCGGAGCGGTCGTGCTGATCGGAGCCGGGACGGGCATCGCCTACGCCGCGACCGACGGCTTCGAGGGATCCGACTCCCTCATCGGCAGCGACCTGGACCGCGCGAGCGAGGCAGCGCTCGCCGAGATCGGCGGCGGGACCGTCACCTCGGCCGAGCGCGACGACGACGGCGCCACCGGCTACGAGCTGGACCTGACCGACCGCGCCGGCCTCGAGTACGAGGTGCGCCTCGACGACTCCTTCGCCGTCGTGTCCGTGGACCCCGACGACCGCGCCCTCCAGGCCGGCTCCGTCGACGACGGCGTGCCTGCCGGCGACCCGACCGCGGCCGCCGTGGACCCGGACGACCTCACCGGCGACGACCTCGCCCGCGCGAGCGAGGCGGCGCTGGGCGCCGTCGGCTCCGGGACCGTCACCGAGGCCGAGCGCAGCGACGACGCCGGCCACGCCTTCGAGGTGGAGGTCACCCGCGAGGACGGCACGGACGTGGACGTCGAGCTCGACGCGGCGTTCGCCGTGCTCTCGACGCAGGAGTAGCGCTCTAGCGGCCGCCGGGGCCCTTCGCGGCCCCGGGCGCGGCACCGCTGCCCGCGGGGGCGCCGACGCCGGTCGCCGCACCGCGAGCGCCGGGGCCGTTGCCGTTGCCGCCCGCGTTGCCGTTGCCGTTGCCGTTGCCGTTGCCGTTGCCGTTGCCGTTGCCGTTGCCGGGAGCGTTCCCGCTGTTCCCGGGTGCGTCGCCGCTGTTCCCCGGAGCGTCCCCGCTGTTCCCCGGAGCGTCCTCGCCGGGAGCGGCCGGGGTCTCCTCCGCGGGCTCCTCCGGCTCGGTCGGCGTCTCCTCCGGCTCCGACTCCTCGGGCGAGGGGGCGGGGTCGTCCTCGGTCTCGACGGGGGCCGGCGTGTCCTCCGGCTCCTCCTCGACCGGGGTCGTCTCCTCGGGAGCCGGGGCGGTCGTCTCGGCCGGCGCCGGCTCCGGGGCTCCCGCGATCAGGGCCTCGAGGTCGCCGCGGACGACGTCGACCTGCGCCTGCACCGTCGCTGCGCGGTCGGAGCTGACGGAGCCCTCGGCGAGCGCGGCGTCGAGCGCCGATTGCAGCGAGGCGAGCTCGGTGAGAGCGCCCTGGTAGTCGTCGGCCGAGGCCTTCTCGGCGACGGCCACCACAGCGTCGTCGAGGGTCTGGGCGGTGCCCTCGTCGATGCCCTGCGGCGCGGAGGAGCATCCGCTCAGCAGCAGGACCGAGGCGAGCACGGCGCCGGCGGCGCGCAGTCGGAGGCCCCTCACGAGCGGATGCTCTCGCGCAGCTGACGGAGGTGGTCGCCCAGCTCGCCGTCCACCTGCGGCAGAGGCGACTGGGGACCGTCGATCAGGATGATCGCGAGCCCGACGGCGACCGCGACCAGCGCGAGCACCAGCACGATCAGCCACGGGCTCGGGCCGCGGCGCTGCGGAGGGGCGGCCGCGGGGCGGAGCGGAGCCGTGCGCGGCGCCGGAGCGGTCTGCGGTGCCGGAGCGATCCGCGGTGCCGGAGCGATCCGCTCGGTCGCGGTGAAGCGCTGCGTCGGAGCGATCGCCTCCGTGGCCGGGTAGGCGTCGGCCGCGAGCCGGCGGGTCGGGTCGAGCGCCTCCGTCCGCGTGATCGGCTCGGTCTCGGCGAGCGGCTCCGTCGACATCACCCGGGTGGCGGGGACGTCGGGAACGACGATGGCCGCCGGCGGGGAGTCGCGCCGCGGATCGATCAGGCGGCGTGCCGACTCCGCCACCTGGAGCGCGGCGGGACGCTCGCCGGGCTCGCGCCGCGTCATCGAGGTCAGGAGCGAGGTCCAGCCGCTGCCGAGCGACTCCGAGACCTCGGGGTCGCGGAGCAGGCGGGCGAGCGTGACCTCGATCGCCGAGCCCGTGAACGGGCGGCGGCCGGTCAGCGACTCCAGGAGCACCAGGCCGAGGGAGTAGATGTCGCTCGCCGAGGTGACCGGGTCGCCGTGCGCCTGCTCGGGGCTGAGGTAGGCGGCGGTGCCGATGAGGGTGCCGGGCGCGGTGATCCGCGTCGCGTCGATGAGGGAGGCGATGCCGAAGTCGGCCAGCTTCGGGCGGAACTCGCGGCTGGTCAGCGGGCTCGGGACGAGCAGCACGTTCGACGGCTTCACATCGCGGTGCACGACTCCGGCCGCGTGGACCGTGTGCAGGGCCTCGCCGAGGTCGCCCGCCATCGAGGCGACGTCGTTCGGCGCGACCGGGCCCTCGGCGAGCCGCTCGGACAGGCTCGGCCCCTCGGCGAGCTCCATCACCATGTAGGCCTGGCCGTTGGTGTCGTCGCCGCCGTCGTGCGCGTCGTAGAGCGTGACGAGGGCGGGGTGGTTGAGGGCCGCGAGCAGCCGGATCTCGGACGCCTTGCGCTGCAGGTCCTGTGCGTCGTCGATGCCGGGGGCGAACATCTTCAGCGCGACGGAGCGGCCGAGGACGCCGTCTCGCGCCCGGTAGACCGTGGCCATGCCGCCGCGGCCGATGAGCTCCTCGATCGTGTACCGGCCGTCGACCGTCGTCCCGACGATGCGGGTGTCGCCTGTCCGGTGGGATGCCACAAGTCCTCCTCGCGGTCGGCGGCGGGTGTGCCGCGCCCCCCGGTGCGACCGTCGACCCAGGGTAGTACGTCGACCCTGCACGCCGCCCTCCCCCGGCCGGGCTGTCAAGCGGGTGCCCCCGCGCGCGCCCCGACGTAGCGTCGGAGGTCCCGACGAAAGGCGACGACATGGACCAGGACCGCACGGAGCAGGACGACCAGGGCTCGACCATCGGCAAGCCGGACGGGGCGGCGCCCGCCACCTCCTCCGAGAGCGAGACCATCGAGAAGGACATCTCGGAGTCGCCCGGCAGCGAGCGCGAGACCGAGGCCAAGCAGGATTCGGACCCGGCGGAGAGCCGCACCGAGGTCTCCGGCTCGGCCGAGGTGAAGGCCGTGCCCGGCACGGGCGGCCCGGACGACGTGGGCGACGTCGAGGTCGACCCCGACGAGGTCTCGCTGAACGGCAAGCCGTTCCCGGGTCACGCCGGCACGAAGTAGGACGCCCGGGAGGGGCGGGGCCGCGGCTCCGCCCCTCCCGTGCTCTCCGGTCCACCCACCACCGGTCGTCCGCCCTCGCCCGGAGGTTCCGCGGACCGCGCGGATCGTCCCGCGCCTGTCAGGCGAGCGGCGTCAGGCGACCGGCGTCAGCAGGCCCGGGTCGCGGCGGTCGACGGTGCGGGAGTTGTTCACGCGGCGGTCGACCGGGTGGGCCGTGACGGTCGAGGCCATCGCGACGGACGCCCGGTCGAGGGTGGCGAGCATCTCCTCGGCGGAGGCGAGCGGAGCCGGGTCGAGCCAGGCGTCGCGCACGTCGGGCGTGAGGAACACGGGCATCCGGTCGTGCACCTCGCCGGAGGCGTCGCGCGCCTCGCGGGTGATGATCGTGAAGGAGACGCGCCAGTCGTCGCCCTCCTTGCGGGCCGTGTAGAGGCCGGCCGCGGCGAGGATCGGCTCCTCGCCCTGCAGGAACCAGGGCTGCTTGCCGTCGGCGCGGGTCTCCCACTCGTAGTACCCGCGCATCGGCACGATCGCGCGCTGCTTGGCGAACGCCCCGCGGAACAGGCCGTTCGTCGCGACCGACTCGAGGCGCGCGTTGATCGGCGAGGGCCCCCTGCCCTTCGACCAGGACGGGGTGAAGCCCCAGGACGCGAGCTCGAGCTCGCGCTCCCGCTCGCCGTCGTGGAGCCGCTCGCGGACGATCGGCGCGACGTCGGTGGGAGCGACGCTGTAGTCGGGCGCCCAGTCCTCGGCGCGCCCGCCCGCGGCGACGAACTCGCGGATCAGCTCATCGGTCTCGGAGTCCATCGCGAAGCGGCCGCACATGCGGGACAGGCTACGCCGCACCTCCGACGCCGCGCGAGGCGCCCGGTCCGACCACCCGGGACTTCGCGGACCAGAAGCGCATCAGCGCGCCGGCGAGGATCGAGCCCAGCGCGCCGGCGGCGAGGTCGCCGAGCGTGTCCTCGTAGCCGACGAAGATCGAGGAGTCGATGAAGCGGTGCCCCGCCCACTCGCCCCACTCCCACAGGACGCCCGCCGTCGTCCCGAAGCAGGCGCAGAGCACGACCGCCGGGAGCAGCGGCCCGCGATCGCCCGCGACCGCCGGCACGACTCCGGCCCGCGCGGCGACGATGTAGGCCACCGCGGCGATCAGCCCGTTGAGCACGCAGTGCACGACCAGGTCCCACTGCGGCCAGGCCTCGTAGAGGCCGAGGACGCTGCTCCAGGACGCCACGAGCAGCGCGAGCCCGAAGAGGGCGTCGAGCGCCGGACGGATGCCGAGGAAGCGCGGCAGCACCAGCCCGATCGCCGCGAGCGCGAGCACCGCCACGTCGACCAGGTCCCAGCCGATCGCGGCCGCCACGATGCTCGCCGCTCCGATCGCGCGGATGCCGTCGGCCGTCCACTCCCCGCGGGTGCGCGGGGGCTCGAGGAAGGTCTCGACGAGGGCGGAGCCGCTCACGGCTTCGTGAAGCGCAGCACGGCCTGGACCGGCTCGTGGTCGGAGGGCGCCGCTCCCCCGTAGCGGACGGCGTTGATCCCCGCGGAGACGACCTCGAAGGCGCCCTCGCTGACGAGCAGCCAGTCGATCCGCTTGCCCGGCGCCGGCGCGCGGTAGTTCGAGAAGGTGCTCCACGAGTGGGTGAGGTGCTTCTCCGCCGTCTCCCACGCGTCCGCGAGGCGGCCCTCCTCGAGGATCGTCCGGTAGGGGACGGTGTCGACGTCGGTGTTGGTGTCGCCCATCACGATCGCGGGGCGTCCGAGCTCGAGGACGCGGCGGGCGATCAGCTCGGCGGAGCGCTGGCGCGAGCGCCGCGAGATGTGGTCGAAGTGGGTCGAGACCACGGTGAGCTCGCGGCTGGTCGCGTGATCGGTCAGCTCCGCGATCACGGCGGTGCGCGGGATGCGGTTGCCCCAGCTGCGCGAGCCGGCGACGTCCGGGGTGTCCGAGAGGGCGATCTGGGTCCAGTGCCGGACGGCGTAGCGGCTGCGGTCGACGAAGAGCATCACGCGCTCGCCGCCGCGGTCCGCGTCCCGGCCGAAGCCCATCGCCTCGAAGGAGGAGCCCAGCGCCTCGTGCACGGCGGCCGACTGGTCCGGCAGCGCCTCCTGCACGGCGAGGATCGAGGGGCGCTCCTGCTCCAGCACCCGCTGGACGAGCGGGCGGCGCCGGTCCCACTGGTCGACGGCGCGGGAGGTGAGGCGCGGCATCCGCCGGCGGATGTTGTAGGTCATCACGTGCAGATCGGGCGCCTCGGTCGGGCCGATCAGAGGCGTCGCGTCGGTCATCACTCCACCCTACGGGGGCGGATCGAGGTGCCACGGAGGCTTGCGGTGACCGCTCCCGGCCGCTCTACTTCGGACATGCCCCTCTCCCAGGACCTCACCGCTCTCGCCGACGAGCGCTTCGTCTCGCTCACCACGTTCCGGAAGTCCGGGGACGCCGTCTCGACCCCGGTCTGGATCGCCCGCGACGGCCACGAGCTGATCGTCACCACTCCCCGCCGCAGCGGCAAGGTGAAGCGCCTCCGCAACGACGCGCGGGTGACCCTCGTCCCCTGCGACCGCCGCGGCCGCGTCTCCGACTACGCGGTGCCGGTCGAGGCCGCCGCGGAGATCGACGCCGACCCCGGCGAGGTCGAGCGCCTGGGCCGCGTGTTCCTGGCGAAGTACCGGCTCGAGTACCGCGTGTTCCTCCTGATCGAGGGCCTGGTCACCCGCGCCGACCGCACCCGCGTGATGCTCCGCGTCTCCGACCGCTGACCCGCACCGCCCTACACCCCCGGAGGCTCCCGCCGGAAGGCCTGGGGGCCGCCGGACCCGAGGTCTACCGTGGGGCGATCGCCGGTGCCCCTGCGCGCTTCCCGCGCGCGCTCCGGCGGCAGTCAGAAGGAGCACGCAATGAGCATCGGAGCAGGGATCTTCCTCCTCGTCGTCGGCGCGGTCCTCGCCTTCGCGGTGGACGTGCAGGTGTCCGGGATCGACCTGAAGCTGGTCGGCTACATCCTCATGGCGGCCGGAGCGGTCGGCCTGATCCTCGGGCTGGTCCTGCTGACGCGCCGCCGCCAGGCCGTCTCGACCACGCGCTCGGCCGTCGACCCGGCCAGCGGCGAGCAGGTCACCCGCCGCTCGAGCGAGAGCGACGGCCCGCTGATCTGATCGGCGGAACGACGAAGGGCGGGACCTCGCGGTCCCGCCCTTCGTCGTTCACGGCCCTACTCGGCGGGCTCGTCCGGCTCGCCGCCGGAGACGGTGTCGGTGTCGCCGCCACCGGAGGAGGTGTCCGTCCCGGTGCCGTCGGGGAGGTCCTCGGTCTTCTCGGTGTCCTCACCCGTGGTGCGGTCGGTGCTCATGGCGCTCTCCCTTCGCGTCGGCGACCTGCCGACCCGCCCACTCTGCTCCGCCCGCGCCTCGCGGGGCAGGGGGTAGCGGAGGCGGAGGCCGGCGTGGAAGGCGCCTACTCCTCGACGACGATGGTGGTGATGACCGGGTTCCGGCGGTGGCGGCGGGTCAGCCAGCGGCCGAGGGTGCGCGTGATCAGCGCCTCCATGGCCTCGAGCTCGACCGGCTTGCCCGCGGCCTGCAGGACGGCGTCGTCGATCGCCTTGCTCGCGTTGGCCTTCCAGCCCGGCTCCTCGACGAAGCCGCGGGTGAAGAACTCGACCGGCTCGCCGAGCGTGCCGCGGTCGAGGTCGGCGATGGCGAGGACCGTGATGGCCCCCTCCTCGGCGAGGACGATGCGGTCGTTCATCGCGTCCTCGGTGGCGACGCCCATCGTGGTGCCGTCGACCAGGATCTGGTCGGCCGGGATGCGCCCGCTGATGCGCGAGCGGCCCTTCACCAGGTCGATCGAGACGCCGTCCTCGATGACGAAGACGTCCTTCTCGTCGATCCCGGTGCGCGTCGCGATCGCCGCGTTCGCGGTGAGGTGGCGCCACTCGCCGTGCACGGGGAGCACCGCGGTGGGGCGCAGGATGTTGTAGCAGTAGGCGAGCTCGCCCGCGCTGGCGTGGCCCGAGACGTGCACCTTGGCGTTGCCCTTGTGCACGACGGTGGCGCCCCAGCGGGTGAAGGCGTTGATGATCCGGTAGATCGCGTTCTCGTTGCCGGGGATCAGCGAGCTGGCCAGCAGCACGGTGTCGCCGGGGCCGATGTCGATGATGTGGTCCTTGTTGGCCATGCGCGAGAGCGCCGCCATCGGCTCGCCCTGCGAACCGGTGCAGATCATCACGATCTCGGTCGCGGGGAGCTTCTCGAGCACCTTCATGTCGACGACGAGGCCGGCCGGGATCTTGAGGTAGCCCAGGTCGGCGGCGATGCCCATGTTGCGGACCATCGAGCGGCCGACGAAGGCGACCTTGCGGCCGTGGCGCTGCGCGGCGTCGAGGACCTGCTGGATGCGGTGCACGTGGCTCGCGAAGCTGGACACGACGATGCGGCGCGGCGCGGTGCGGAACACCTGGTCGATCGCGGGGGCGAGGTCGCCCTCCGAGATCGCGAAGCCGGGGACGTCGGCGTTCGTGGAGTCGACCAGGAACAGGTCGACGCCCTCGTCGCCGAGGCGCGCGAAGCCGGGGAGGTCGGTGGTGCGCCCGTCGAGCGGGAACTGGTCCATCTTGAAGTCGCCCGTGTGCAGCACGAGGCCGGCCTCGGTGCGGATCGCGACGGCGAGCCCGTCCGGGATGGAGTGGTTCACGGCGAG
Source organism: Rathayibacter sp. AY1C4 (assembly GCF_002932195.1). Taxonomy (NCBI): domain Bacteria; kingdom Bacillati; phylum Actinomycetota; class Actinomycetes; order Micrococcales; family Microbacteriaceae; genus Rathayibacter; species Rathayibacter sp. AY1C4. The sequence continues at coordinate 130,059 of NZ_PSWE01000004.1, forward strand.
GAACTCGAGGTCGAAGACGCCGGCGTCGATCCGGTCGCCCTCCTTCACCGGGCGCGTGCGCGGCGTGATGCGGTGCTCCTGCAGCTTCGCGCTGATCAGCGCGAGGGTGAAGGTCGAGGCGATGATCGGGATGTCGCCGCGCTCCTTGAGGAGGTACGGCACGCCGCCGATGTGGTCCTCGTGGCCGTGGGTGAGGACGATGGCCTCGATGTCCTTCAGGCGCGAGCGGATCGCGGCGAAGTCGGGGAGGATCACGTCGATGCCGGGCTGGTTCTCCTCGGGGAAGAGGACGCCGCAGTCGACGATGAGCAGCTTGCCCTTGTGCTCGAAGACGGTCATGTTGCGGCCGATCTCGCCGAGGCCGCCGAGCGGAGTGATCCGCATGGCGCCCTTCTCGAGGGGCTTGGGCTTGGGGAGCTCGAGGTGGTGGCGGGCGGGCTTGGCGGTTCTGGCGTTTCTCATGCGGTTCTTCCGGGAGGGAGTGGCTGGACGCGGGCGCGCGGCGCAGGGTCCGACCGCGCGCCCGGTCGGGCCGCGGTGATGTGTCGCTCCGGCGCTGTGAGCGCTGTCGGGAGCGGGTGGAGGTGTGCGGGACGGGGCCGGGCGGGGCCGCTCTCAGCGGGCGGTGCCGTCCGTGCGGCGCGCTCTCGCGCACCGACCGTCCCGTACATCCTGCCAGCGTTCCCTGGGTCGCGGGTCCAGGAGGCGGGATCCGGGCCTCGCAGGCGCTCAGGCGCGCGCGTCCTCGACCTCTCGCCGACCCACCGCGTCCTGGCGGCTGCGGAGGAGCTGGCGGCCTGGCGCGCGTGACGGGCGCCGTTCGATGGCTTTACTGCGCTTCACTCGATCTGGATAAAGCACAGTAAGACTCCTGAACCGGCCCGTATGGATGCCGTCGACAATCCCTACACGCCGAACGCGGGAGCGCGACCGGAGATCCTCATCGGCAGAGACGAGCAGACCCAGGCGTTCCGCACGCTGCTGACGCGCCTGCGACGGGGCCGCACGAACCAGTCGATGACCATCACGGGGCTGCGGGGCGTCGGAAAGACGGTCCTTCTCAACGGCTTCCGGACGATCGCCCAGGAGGAGAACGGGGACAGTGATCGAGTTCGAGGCGGTCAAGCACGACGAGGGCCGGTTCCGCCAGGTGCTGGCATCCCAGCTCAAGGCGGCACTCCTCCGCCTGTCTCCCCGCGCGAGATGGACTGACCGCGGGAGGCACGCCGCCGCGGTCTTGAGCGCCTTCGCGGTGTCTGTCGGAGCGGACGGCGAGTGGTCCATCGGATGGGATGTACCGCTGGCAGAAGGAGTGGCCGATCATCGGGATCTCGGACTGGACCTGACGGACGTCCTCGTCGCCGTGGGTGAAGCGGCGGCCGAGCAGGGCGAGGGGATCGTCCGAGGGCGCGGTCTACGACGACGACGCTGTTGAACTCGCAGTCGAGATCACGACCGGATACCCCTCTTTCATCCAGGAACGGGGCTACCAGGTCTGGACGGTGGCTGAGAACGATCGCATCCACCGGGAGGACGTCGAATTGGCGAGGGAGGCCTAGGAGGCGAAGCTGGACAGCTCCTTCTTCCGCGTGCGACTCGATCGGGCGAGTCCACTTCAGACCGCGTACATGCGAGCCATGGCGGAGCTCGGACCAGAGCCCCAGAAAGCGGGCGACGTCGCGGCGCTTCTGGAGCGCGCGTCCACTCAGCTCGGATCGGTCCGCGCGGAGCTGATCGGGATGGGGCTCCTGTTCACTCCCGAGCACGGGTACGCCGCGTTCACTGTTCCGGACTTCGACCGGTTCATGAAGCGTGCAGTCCCCGTCTTGGAGGTGCCTCCCGTCGTGAGCCGGGGAGCCCGTCGAGCACCCGCCACCGAGGTCTGAGCCAGGCCGCACCCGTTCACGGCCGCCCGGCGTCAGGACTCGTCGGCCTCGAAGCGCAGGGACCGGTCGGCCACCGGCAGCCCGGAGTCGCGCACGGCGGCCTCGATCGCGGCGTGCCCGCCGTCGGGCGCGACGATCCGCAGGCCGTCCTCGGTCGCCCAGTAGGCGGTGACGCCGTGCTCCTCGACGAGGGTCGTGAGCAGCGCGGCGGTCCGCTCCTGCTCGCCGGGACCGACGGTGATCGCGGCCCAGGGACCGGAGATCTCGACCGGGGCGCCCCGCTCCGCGCCCGCAGCGTCCCGCAGGTCCTCCGCCGCCCGGACGATCGGGAGCAGCGCGGGCAGCCCGCCGGAGACGTCCTCCAAGGAGTCGAGGGCGAAGGACCCCTCGCGGAGCGACGCGTGCAGCTCCAGGTCGCGGCCGAGCCCGTCGATCCGCTCGAGCAGGGCCGACGCGTCGACAGCGGGAGCGGGGCACGCGGCGGTCGGCTCCTCCGCGCCCGCGAAGGAGAGGGTGTTCCCGCCTGCGGACGTCGCCCGGAACGACCACAGCACCGGATCCGCGTACTCGGTCGCGCAGGCCGTCGCGAGGGCGTCGGCGAGCGCCGGCTCCTCGACCGCGACCCCGACCCAGGAGGTCGGCGGGCCGAACGCCGGCGCCTCGACCCAGCGCTCGGCGCCGTCGAGGGAGACTCCGGGCACCGCGGCGACCTCGCTCGTCAGACGGTCGAAGCCGGCGTCGGGCCGTGCGAACGGCGTCTCGTCGATCGTCCAGACGAGGAGCGTCAGCCCGCCGGCAGCGAGGGCCGCGGCGAGGACGCCGGCGACGGGGAGGAGGAGGCGACGGGACACGCCCCCATCCTCGCTCCCCTCCTCCGCGGCGTCACGTGGACATCGGGTGAACGGACGGTGCGTCGGCGACGACGGCTCCCGCCCGCGGCCCGGCCCGCGCCGCTACTGCCCGGCGCCCATCCCGCCGTCGATCCGGTACTGGGCGCCCGTGATGAACGAGCTCTCGTCCGAGGCGAGGAAGAGCACCAGCGCGGCGATGTCCGAGGCCTCGGCGTAGCGTCCGAGCGGGATCCCGGCCTCGTAGGCGGCACGCTGCTTCTCAGCGTCGCCGCCGCCCGCCTCGATCGAGCGCATCATCCGCGTGTTCACGGGCGACGGGTGGATCGAGTTGACCCGGACGCCGGTGCCCGCGACCTCGAGGGCCGCGCTCTTGGTGAGCCCGGCGACCCCGTGCTTCGAGGCGACGTAGGGGCTGAGGCCCGGGGCGCCGTCGAGCCCGGCGACGGAGGAGGTGTTGATCACGCTGCCCCGCCCCTGCTCGATCATCCGCGGCAGCACGGAGCGGAGCCCGAGGAAGGCACCGCGCAGGTTGATGCCGATGACGCGGTCGAAGTCCTCGGGGGCCGTGTCGACGATCGACGCCACCCTCCCCTCGATGCCGGCGTTGTTGAAGAAGACGTCGATCCCGCCGAAGGCGTCGACGGTCGCGCTCACGTAGCGGTCGACGTCGTCGGGGTCGGAGACGTCGGCGCGGACGGTGAGGACGCGCCCCTCCGCCTCGAGGCCCGCGGCCGCCTCGTCGAGCGCCGACTGGTCGATGTCGACCAGCACGACGCGGGCTCCGGCGTCCAGGAGCGCGCGGGCGGTCGCGAGGCCGATGCCTCCGGCGCCGCCGGTGATGATCGCGGTGCGGTCGGTGAAGTCGGTCATGGTGATTCCCTTCGTCGTCCGTGGTGCGGGGCGGCGGCGGTGCCGGCCCGCTCCCAGCACGCTAGGCGGCGGCCGACCGCCTGCCACGGGGGTCGACCTCCGCGGGGGTCAGGGGTTACCGGCGCAGTCCCGAGACGAGCGCGAGGAGCCCGTCCATCGACTCGACGACGAGGGGCGGGAGGTCGCCGCGCTCGGCGACGAAGGCGATCGGGGTGGTCGCGACGACGTGCCCGGCGAGCTCGCCGTCGACGTGCACGACCAGGAGGCCCGCCCCCTCGGCCTCGGGGGTGCCGACCACGACCTCCCGCTCGCCGAGGAAGCCGGTCCGCGGATCCTTCCGGGCGGAGCGGATCCACGCGGGCAGCGGCTCCTCGGCGACGTACCTCGAGAGCGCGTCCTCGAGCGACGGGCAGGTCACGTCCTCCTGCGGCAGCCCGAGGCGGTGCGCCTCGAAGCCGCCGTCGACCGGCGTGATGAAGCCGAGCACGGCCTCCGGCTCCCGCGGGTCCTCGGTGCGGGCGCGGACCCGCCAGCCGTCGTCGCCGACCGGGTCGAGCTCCACGTCGTCGACGGTCGCGGGCAGTGCTGTGCGGATCACGGGTGGTCCTTCCTCGAGGGACCGTCCAGTCCACCGGACGGCGGAGGGCGCGTCACCGGGGTTGACGACGGTCGCACCACCCGCATCGAGCACGCCCGCTCCGGACGCGTCCGACTGCTCCCGCTCCGGCACAAGGCCCAGCGCGCGGGCCGCCGTCTCCGCTTGACTGGGGGCGACGCGCCGACCCTCGGCGCACCCGGGAGGCGACATGGCGAACCACCGTTTCGAGCTGCGGTCCGGCCGCGGGATGGGCGTCTCGGCGGCGGGCGATCCCGTCGCCGACCGGCTGGTGGTGTTCTGCCACCCCACTCCCGGAGCGGGCGGCTTCGACCCCGACCCGACCGTCACCGGTCCGTGGGGTCTGCACCTGCTGATCCTCGACCGCCCCGGCTACGGCGCCTCGGACCCGGTCGACGCCGCTCACGGCCGCGTCGAGGACCGCGCGGACGACCTCGCCGAGTACCTGCGCCGCTCCGAGCGCACCGCCCGCATGGTCGAGGGCGCCCGCTTCGGCAGCGTCGGCGTGGTCGGCTGGGGCTCCGGCGGCGCGTTCGCGCTCTCGCTCGCGGCCCGGCACCCCGACCTCGTGGACCGCCTCGCGCTGGTCGGCACCCCCGCGCCCCCGCAGGCCGGCGTGATCGTGCACCCCACCAGCGCGTGGGAGCGGCGCGAGACCCTCCGCGGAGAGGACGCCGACGCGATCGCCGCCGCCCTCCCGCAGACGCAGCCGGGCCTGGACGCGCTCGGGATCGACTCCGACGACCCGGTGCTCGCCACCCACGGCGGACTGCGCAACCGGCTGGAGCGGATGCTCGCCGAGGGCTGGCGGCAGGGCTCGAGCGGCGCCGCGACCGACCTCGCGGCGCTCCGCGACGGCTCCTGGGCCGACGACCTCGACCGGGTGACCGCCGAGACGCTCCTGGTCCACGGCGACGCGGACCCGGTGGCGAGCGCCGAGGACGGCCGCTGGTACCGCGGCCGCCTCGCGCGGGCGCGCACCGTGACGGTCGACGGGGCCGGCCGGCTGGCGCTGGTGCGCGAGTGGCGCCGGATCCTCGACCACGTCGCTCCGCTCGAGCGCGGGGCGGAGGGCCGATGAGCCGCCTGGGCGCGGGCCCGCTCGTGCTCGTGTCGGCGATGGCGGTCTCGGGAGTCGTGCACCTGGTGCACCCGCGGACCTTCGACGCGGTCGTCCCGCGAGGGATGCCCGGCTCGGCGCGCGGATGGGTCCTCGTCTCGGGAGCGGCGGAGCTGGTCTGCGCGGCCGCGACGCTGCACCCGCGGACCCGCGCGGCCGGCGGTCTCGCCTCCGCCGCCCTGATGGCCGCCGTCCTCCCCGGCAACGTGCAGATGGCGCGGGACGCCCGTCGGCCTCGGACCCGGGTGATCACGCTGCTGCGCCTCCCGCTCCAGATCCCGCTCGTGCTCTGGGGTCTTCAGGCGGCACGCAGCCGCTGACGCAAGCCCGCGCGGGCGCGGATCGCCCGCTGCTACCGTCCAGGCATGACCGACCAGAGCGCGGACGACCGCCACGACCAGCTGACCAGCGCCCCGAAGGCGACGGAGGCCGACGCGGCCCCGCGCATCGAGGTCTCCACCACCGAGGCCGGCGACACCCGCATCGACATCCGCGAGGACGCCGCCGTGCGTCCGGGCCGTGTCGACGAGAACGGCGACGAGCTCGACGAGAGCCGCGACGATGCCTGAGCGCCGCCGCGCCGCCCTCGTCTACAACCCCGTCAAGGTCGACCTGGAGTCCGTGAAGGCCGCTGTGAAGCGCGCCGAGGAGGCCGCCGGCTGGGAGGAGACGCTCTGGTACGAGACCTCCGTCGAGGACCCCGGAGCCGGTCAGACGAAGGAGGCCCTCGCCGCGGGCGCCGACGTCGTGATCGCGGCCGGCGGCGACGGGACGGTCCGCGTCGTGGCGGAGGCCCTCCGCGGCTCCGACGCCTCGCTCGCGCTGCTGCCCTCCGGCACCGGCAACCTGCTCGCCCGCAACCTGAACCTCACGCTCGACGACATCGACAACTCCCTGACCGTCGCGTTCTCCGGACAGGACCGGGCGATCGACGTCGGGATGATCGACATCGAGACCTCCACGGGCCGCGACCGCCACGCCTACGTCGTGATGGCGGGCCTCGGGATCGACGCGAAGATGCTCGCCAACACCGACGACGACCTCAAGAAGCGGGCCGGCTGGCTCGCCTACGTGGACGCGCTGCGGAAGGCCCTGCTCGACAAGAACCAGCTCGAGTTCCGTTACCGCCTCGACGGCTCGAAGACCCGCAAGGTGCGCGCGCACACGATCATCGTGGGCAACTGCGGCGCCCTGCCGGCGAACATCCTCCTGCTGCCGGACGCGGCCGTCGACGACGGCGAGTTCGACATCGTCCTGCTGCGCCCCGAGGGCTTCTTCGGCTGGGTGCAGATCATCTTCAAGGTGGTGTGGGAGAACGGCGTGCTCCGCCGCAGCGGCGTCGTCGGCAAGAAGCTGATGGGCCTGACCAAGGAGGTGTCGGCCCTGCGGTACGTGAAGGGCCGCGACCTCACGGTCCGCCTCGAGCACGCGCAGGAGATCGAGCTCGACGGCGATCCGTTCGGCTCGACCTCGGCGTTCCGCACCTGGATCGAGCCCGGCGGGCTGACGGTGCGCGTCCCGGCGTAGCGCCGGCGGCGGCCGGGCGGATCCGCCCGGTCCGCCTCCCGCCGGGAGAGAGGATCGTCATCCCTCCCGGCGGAGGCGTCTGCTCCGAGCAGGGCGGTGCAGTGCGGCTTCGGGTACCGCACCCCATGCACCTGCATGAACACGGCGACTGTAGTGCGGAATCCGTCGCCGCCGCAACGATCCGCGGGGCTCCGGCGGCTCGAATGGGTAGTTCCACCGTGCGATGCTCCGTGGCGGCGACGGATTCCGCAGCTGACTCGCCCCGGCAGGAGCGTGATCGCCCGTCCGTCGATCGACGGGGCTTCTCCTCGGCACGGTGCCGACACGCGCACGAAACGCCCGCCCGCTAGCGTGCGGACATGACATTCCGTGCGTCAGCCGCGCTCAGCGCGCTCGTGGCCTCCTCCCTCCTCCTCGCACCCGCCGCCATCGCCTCCCCCGCCGCCCGCGCGGGCGCCGTCGACGGGGGCACCAGCGCCGGCGATCCCTACTTCCCCGGCCTCGGCAGCAGCGGCTTCGACGCCCTCACCTACAGCCTCGTCCTGAAGTACGATCCGGCGACCCGGTCCCTCGGCGGCAGGGCCGTGGTCACCCTCGCGCCCCAGAAGGACCTGCGCTCGCTCTCCTTCGACCTGACCGGCCTCACCGTCTCGAAGGTCACCGTCAACGCCGGGGTCGCCCGGTTCTCGCAGTCGGGGGACGAGCTGACCGTCACGCCCGCCCGGACCCTCCGGAAGGGCCTGCCCGCGCTGGTGAGCATCGACTACGCCGGGACCACCGGGAACCCCGTCGACGGCACCGGGGCCCCCTTCGGCTGGTGGTCGACGGACGACGGCGCCCTGGTCGCCAGCGAGCCGGACGGCGCCTCGACCTGGTATCCCGTCAACGACTCGCCCGCCGACAAGGCGCGCTACACCTTCAGCATCACGGTCCCGGAGGGCCGGACGGTGGTCGCGAACGGCCTGCCGGTCGGCTCCCCCACCACGTCGAAGGGGTGGACGACCTCGCGCTGGGTCGAGACCAGCCCGATGGCGAGCTACCTCGCCATGGTGAACATCGGCGACTACGACCTGGTCCGCTCCACCCGGGGCGGCGTGACGACCATCGACGCGATCGACCGGGACATCACCGGCGACACCCGCGCCCGCACCGAGGCGGCGCTCGCGAAGCAGGGCGCGATCATCGACTACTTCTCCTCCGTCTTCGGCCCGTACCCGTTCCGCTCGGCCGGAGCCGTGGTCGACGACGAGCGGATCGGCTACGCCCTCGAGACCCAGGGCCGCTCGTTCTACTCCGGCGGCGCGGACGAGTCGACCGTCGCGCACGAGACCGCGCACCAGTGGTACGGCGACAGCGTCACGCCGGAGACCTGGTCCGACATCTGGCTGAACGAGGGCTTCGCGACCTACGCCGAGTGGCTCTGGGAGGAGCACACCGGCGGCGCGAGCGTCACCGAGTCCGCCGCCCGGGTCGCCGCCGCTCCCGCCGACGACCCGTTCTGGTCGACCGCCGTCGCCGACCCCGGAGCCGCGGGCCTCTTCGACGCGCCCGTCTAGGCCCGCGGCGGCCTGACCCTCGTCGCCCTCCGCGACCGGATCGGCGCGGACGCGTTCGGCGTGCTGCTGAAGCGCTGGGCCTCCGAGAACCGCTACTCGAACGCGACGACCGCCGACTTCCAGGCCCTGGCCGAGAACGTCTCCGGCTCCGACCTGGCGGACTTCTTCGACACCTGGCTGCGCACGCCGGAGAAGCCCGCCGGTCTCTGACCCCCGGATCGCCGCGGCGCGGCCGGGGTGTCAAGGAGGGACGGCAGGTCGGCCCGAGCCGATACCGTCCCTCCATGGGCTTCTTCGACCGCAACGACTCCTCGACCAGCGCCGCCGCGCCGCAGCCGAGCGCACCCGATCCGCAGCGGCGGGTCTGGAGCGACGGCCTCGGCCGGTTCGCCACCCGCTGCCTCCAGGTGGTCATCGTCCTCCTGCTGGCCTCGGTGCTCGTCTTCGCGATGACGCAGCTCACGCTGGTGCTCATCCCCGTGATGATCGCGCTCATCCTCGCCGCGGCGATCCACCCGGTCCTGGCGTGGATGCGGCGCAAGGGCGTGCCGTCGATCCTCGCGACCTGGCTGGCGCTGATCGGGCTGCTCGCGATCCTCGGCGCGGTCGGCTGGCTGATCACGGTCGCGGTCCGCAACCAGTGGGACGAGCTGGTCAGCAGCGCCTCCGACGGCATCACCTCGCTGCAGGACTACGTGCAGCACCTGCCGTTCCAGATCACCGACGAGCAGATCGAGTCCGCCCGCCAGTCGGTCGTCGACTTCCTCACCTCCAGCTCGTTCGGCAACGGCGCGCTCGCGGGTGTCTCCGCAGCGGCGAACTTCATCACCGGCCTCGTGCTGATGATCGTGGTGCTCTTCTTCTTCATGAAGGACGGCCCGAAGATCTGGGAGTTCCTCCTGCGCCCCTTCACCGGCTCGGGCTACGAGCGCGCCAAGCGCGTCGGGCACAAGACGGTCGACGTGCTGGGCGGCTACGTCCGCGGAACGGCGACCGTCGCCGCGGTCGACGCGATCGGCATCGGAGTCGCACTGGCGATCATCCAGGTGCCGCTGGCGATCCCGCTGGCCGTCATCGTCTTCCTCACCGCGTTCATCCCGATCGTCGGAGCCACGGCCGCCGGCATCCTCGCCGCTCTCGTCGCCCTGGTCGCCAACGGCCCGGTCGCCGCGCTGATCGTGATCCTGGTCGTCATCGGGGTCAACCAGCTCGAGGGCAACTTCCTCCAGCCGGTCGTGATGGCGCGCTCGCTGAAGCTGCACCCGCTGATCGTCCTGATCGCCCTGACCGTGGGCACCGTCCTCGCCGGCATCGTCGGCGCCGTGCTGGCCGTGCCGATCGCGGCCGTCGTCTGGGGCATCGTCTCGATCTGGAACGGACCCTCCGACCCCGCCGAGCCCGCGCGGCAGAAGCGCGCCGAGACGGTCTAGGCCCCCGGGATCGTCGAGCGCGCGCCTAGCGCTCGACGATCCCGTCGCGCAGCGCCTGCCGGCGGAGCGAGATCTTCGTGCCGACGGCCAGCCCCTCCGCCCGGTACTTGCCCCGGGCGCTGCGCAGCGAGCTCCGTGCGGCGTCCTGGGTGATGCCGAGGAGCGTGGCGACCTGCTTCAGCGGCATCCCGTCGACGAAGAGGCGGACGATCTCCCGCTCGCGGTGCGTCAGGGTGCCCGGGCGGTCGGCCCCGAGCAGCTCCCGCGTCTGCGCCGTCAGGAAGCGCTCGTCGCGCGCCGCCGCTCGGATCGCCGCGAGGATCGTCTCGGTCCGCTCGCTCTTGACCACGTAGCCGTGCGCCCCGGCCTCGAGCGCCCGGTTGATCGTCCCCGGCTCGGAGTGCGTGCTGATGATGATCGTGGCGGCGCCGGCGGCCGCGATGATCCGGATCTTCATGGCGAGGTCGAGCTCGTCGCCGAGGTCGATGTCGAGCAGCACCACGTCGGTCGGGAAGGCCGGGTGCGCGAGCAGGTCCGTCCAGGTGCCGGCCGTCGCCGCCACGCGGATGTCCGTGCCCGAGCGGCGGATCCACTCCGCCAGCGCCGCCAGCAGGATCGGGTGGTCGTCGAGGATGGCCAGCGTGATCGCGGGCTCGTCGCTCATGTCGTCGTCCTCCTCCGGGGCCGGTGGGCGACGAGGATCCTCGTCGCGCCGTGGTCGGTCGTCGTGCGGTGCTCGCCGAGCTCGCTGAGGATGCCCCAGACAGAGCGGTCGAGGTCGCGGGCGCGGATGCCCGCGGCGACCAGGGCGAGCTCCACCCCGCCGCCCTGGCCCGGCTCCAGGCGGACGGCGAGCGGAGTCCTCCCCGCGGGGGCGGTGAGCAGCCAGAGCACCGAGAGCAGCCGCGAGCGGTCGAGCGGGGCCAGCAGCGCCGCAGCCCCGCTCGGATCGTCGATCGCGACAGCGGAGGACAGCAGCGCCGACTCCTCCACCGCGATCCTCAGCCAGGTGCGGTCATGGCTGCGGGCGAGCGCCTCGCGGAGCTCGTCTCCGAGCACCCGCGCCCGCTCGCCCAGCTCCTCGTCCAGCGGCACCGGCGTCCGAACCTGTTCGAGGAGCTCCTCGATGCGGGCGTCCACCTGCGAGAACTCGTCGTCCGCGGCGTGGACGGTGCCGTCGGCCAGGCTGCGGTCGAGCGTGCGCCGCACGTACTGGTCGAGCGAGGTGAGCACGACGACGCACACGGCCGCGGGCGCGACGGCGAGGAGGACGTTGCTCACCGCGAGGGCGGCGCCTCCGTCGCCGAGGAGCGCCTGGCCGACGAGGCCGAGCGCCGTGAGCCCGACCAGGACCACCAGGGCGAGGAACGAGCGCGAGAGCGGCTGGAAGGTGATCAGCGCGATCACCCCCGCGCCCACTCCCACGCAGACCGACGGGTAGTACATCGGAGCCGGTGTCGGCAGGGCGTGGTCGGCGAACTCGAGCAGCAGCGCGGCCACGTCCACGGTGAGGACGCCCGCGAAGGCCCGGCGGGGCAGCTCGCCGTGGCGGCGGAGGGCGATCGAGACCCCCACCGCGCTCGCGACGACGACCAGCAGCCAGGAGAGTCCGCTCAGCCAGGTCGCGGACCGCGCGTCGAGGGACCAGAGGTACGAGATCACTCCGCGGATGTCGAGCAGCACCGCCATCGTGAGGAAGCCCAGCCCGAGGTAGCTCCCGCTCAGGCGGTTCGGCCGGGTGAGGCGCTCGCGGATGCTCCACAGCGCGCCCGGGCTCCTGTCCGCCGCCCGGACCAGCTCCAGGAGCGTCCCCTCCTCCTGCCGCGACCCGCTCACAGCGGCACGCTCAGCAGCACGGTCGCGCCGGACCCGGGCGCCGAGAAGACCCGGACCGCGCCGCCCACCGCCTCGATCCGGCCGACGACCGACTCCGCGAGGCCGAGGCGTCCGGCCGCCACCGCGGCCGGGTCGAAACCGCGCCCCTCGTCCGAGACGACGACGCGGAGCGTGCCCGCCTCCTCCGCCACGCTCACGTGGGCCAGGTCCGCTCCGGAGTGGCGCCGCACGTTCTCGAGGCACTCCCCTGTCGCGCGCACCACGGCGTCGAGCACCTCCGGTCGGATCCGCGGCTGCGCACCGCCGTGCCAGCGCACCTCCACGCCCACCGCCGCCGACCGCCGACCGAGCGCGAGGAGCGCCTCCGGCACCCCGGCCGCCCCGTCCGGGTCCGGCTCCTCCACCGTCTCCAGGCCGCGCAGGAGGGCCAGATCGGCGGCGGCCCGGTCGCGCAGCACCGGAGCGGGCACGCCCTCCCCCCGGTGCGCCACCAGCGTCAGCGTCGCCAGGATCGTGTCGTGCATCAGCCGCGCGTCGGCGCGGTGCCGGGACTCGCTCTCGCTCGAGCGGCGCTCGGCGTCGTGGGCGGTCCGGAGGCGGGCGGTGCCGACGTGCGCACGCGCGACGCTGCCCGCGAGCCACCGCGCGGCGGTCAGCAGCAGCGCCCAGCAGACGACGACCGAGATCAGGACGAAGGGAGCGCGCCCGGACGCGCCCGTCGCCGCCGCGCCGAGGGCGAGGACCGGGAGCAGCGCGAGGACCGCGGCCCACGGCATGCCCCGCCAGGAGCCGACGGCGAGCAGAGCGCACGGCAGCGCCATCGAGGCGAGCATCGTGATCCCGCCCAGAACGGCGCGGAGCGAGGCGTCGACGCCCGGCGAGAGGAAGGCGGCGAGTGCCGCGACGTCCAGCGCGGATCCCAGGATCACGGCCCTCGTCCCGGTCGCGACCGATCGGCCGGGCGCGAGCTGCACGAGCGCCGAGACGACCAGCAGCGCCAGGCTCGGCAGCACCGTGATCAGCTGCGCGGGCGTCAGGGCGAGCAGGTGCAGCGCGGAGGCGGCGGTCAGCACCCCGCCCGCCCGCCGGGCGCAGAGCACGCCGACCTCGCGCTGCTCGCGCAGCAGCACCGCGGCGTCGGCGGGCCGGGGAGGCAGGGGCACGGTGACCTCGGGAGGACGGGCTCCGGGCTCGTTCCGGGGCGACGGTGGCGGGGAGGCTGTGGCGGGGAGGCTGTGGCGGGGATCGGCGGCGGGGAACGGCGCGATCCGAGTCGTATCGTGGCACAACGCGACCCGCCCGGACAGCGGTTCCGGCCGCCTCGCGCACGCGGATCGGCGCGCCGTCTGACGCGGGCGGTCGCGCTCGGGGGCCGTGATCCCGTAGAGTCGAGACATCTCCTGGGCGATCGCCCGAATTCCACGGCTGAGAAGTCGCACGACGACGAAGAGACTCAGCCCCTGATAGAGACCGCACCGACCGAGAGCATCGTCCTCGGTCGTCCGGTTCGAACGCCCGCCTCGCACGCGGGTACCGCCCTTCACAGGACGCCGCGGAAGCCGCGCCGTTCCTCGTTCGACCCCCGCTCCACCGGCTCGCCCGGTCCGCGGGACGTTCTCCCCCGCAGAGCCGCCCTCCCCCGGAGGCGCGAGCTCAGCCCCTAGACGACCCGGACGACTCCGGCAGACGCGTGTTTCACCCGCGGAGGCCGAGTCGAGCGGGTACCGCACACTCGTGCGGACTCTGACGACGCAGGCCCCGGTCGGCGTCATTAACACATAAGGAAAAGAAATGCCTACTGGCACCGTTAAGTGGTTCAACTCCGAAAAGGGCTTCGGCTTCATCGCTCCCGACGACGGAGGCGCCGACGTGTTCGCGCACTTCTCCGCCATCGCGAAGCAGGGCTACCGCGAGCTCGTCGAGAACCAGCACGTCGAGTACGACGTCGAGCAGGGCCGCAAGGGCCCGCAGGCCGCGAACATCCGCGGCGTCGGCGAGTAATCTCCGACTTCCGACGCCCCGTCGACCAGGATCCCCGGATCCGGTCGGCGGGGCGTCCGTCGTTGACGGGGTGATCCCGCCCTCGGCCGGCGGAGGCGAAAGCCGTGTCACCTCTCCGGGTCGCAGGATCGGTATCCTCTCCGTGGCGGCTCCCGAGCTCACGGAGCCCGCGACGCCGTCCGGGACTCCGGCGCGTCGGCACGACTTCACGGCGGAGACAATGGGACGACTGATCTACGGACCGCAATCACTCGAGATCGACTTCGAGGACCGGCTCCTCGCGCACCTCAAGGTCGCGATGTTCACCAAGATGCGGCGGAACGAATCGTTCAGCCTCTCCTGGAGCGAGCCGGAGTCGTCCGGCTACGGCCGCAGCTCCGTCTGGGTGCACCCGACGACTCCGCTGCACTTCCGGTTCCACGGCAGCAAGCGCCCGTCGCTGAACCGCCTGTGGATCGAGCAGTTCATCGCGAGCGCGAACAACACCGGCGAGATGACCGTGGTGCCGGAGCCCGCCGAGGGCTCCTGAGCCGCGACGCTCCTCAGACCACGAGCGGCCGGGCCGTGTGCACGAGCTCCTCGTGCGGCAGGGCCCGGAGGCGGTCGGCGATCTCGGCAAGGGCCCCCGCGTCGACCGAGGCCCGGGCGTGCTCCTGCGGCCGCAGCGGCGTGAGGGTGACCAGGTCGGCGTGACCGGTCGCCAGGTCGAGCCGCTCGGGCAGGCCGGGGCTGCGCAGGCCCAGGAGGACGCCGACGGTGCCCTGCTCGTCGGTCCAGGCGGGCGGCGCCGCGACGTTCGCGAGCCGCGCCGTGTCGAGGGAGCTGCGGCAGCACACCCCCTGCAGGGCGGCCCGTCGGGCGGCCTCGTACAGCAGGCGGAAGTGCCAGTGGTTCCAGAGCTCGGCGGTGGGGACACCGCGGACGGCGGACGTCTCGAGGCACAGCTCGAGGCCGAGACCGGTGCCGGGATGCGCGAGCCGGTCGAAGGGATCGCTCAGCCCGTCGGTAGCGAGCACCACGGAGGCGCCGCGGTCGACGCGCAGGAACGCACGGTGATCGGTGGGCCAGCGCGCGCCGCCGCGGACGCCCGGGTCCTCGGTCGAGACGACGACGGTGCGATCCAGCGCACCCACTGCGCGCCAGGCGTCGGCCCGGTCCTCCGCCACCGCCTCGGCCAGCGCCCGCCTCTCGTCCTCGGTCCATCGGACCTCACGAGTGCGGTTCAGGAACAACGACATGGGACTCCCCGTCCGCGCGACCGGCGTGCCGCGCTCCCGGAACGCTACGGCGCCCACCCCTGCTCCTCCTCCGAGCAACCGGAACGCCAGCTGTGTGCGGTGTCCACTTCCGCGGCGGTCCCCGCCCGCCGCGGCGCGGTCGGCTCCCAGGAAAGGCCGGGCAGGTGGAGCGTGTCGCGACCGGCTACGCCGAAACGCTGGAACGCGTTTCGACGGTTCGCCTCCGGCGGTGTTCGATCCCGCGGCGGTCCCCGCCCGCCGCGGCGCGGTCGGCTCCCGCAGACGGCCGGGCAGGTGGAGCGTGTCGCGACCGGCGGTGTTCGTTACCGCGGCGGTCCCCGCCCGCCGCGGCGCGGTCGGCTCCCAGGAAAGGCCGGGCAGGCGGAGCGCGTCGCGTCCGGCTACGCCGAAACGCTGGAACGCGTTTCGACGGTTCGCCTCGACGCGGCGCGCCACCGTGGTCGTGGTCGGAGGAGTCGATGGCCCGCGCGGCCGGGCGTCCACCGCCGCTGTGTCCGCGAGGCGAACCGGCGGAACGCGTGTCAGCGTTCCGTCGTAGCTGGACGCAGGACGCTCCACCCGCCCGGCCATCCCGAGTAGCCGACTGCGCCGCGGCGGGCGGGGACCGCCGCGGAAGAAGGCTCAACCCAGCGGGTTGATGCCGTTGGTGCGCCAGCGCTCGTCGGCGAGCTGGCCGGGGGTGCCGGCGCTCGCGTTCTCGCCCAGGGGCTCGCCGCCCTCGACGGCGTCGGCGCCGAGCGCGGTGCCGGCTCCCTCGGCGGTGCTGCCGGGGGGAAGCAGGCCCTCCTCGTCCTCGCGGGGGCCGACCTCGTCCTCGGGGGCGTTCTCGGAGCCGCTCTCGCTCATCGGGTCGTAGCCGTGGTCCGGGTCGCGGCTCTCGTCGGCCGTCGTGTTCTCCTCGACCTCGGCGTCGGCGGGACGGACGTCGTCGGCCTTCTCCGCATCGGTGGAGGGGGTGGCCTCGAAGCCTGCGAACTCGGGGCTGTCGTCTGCGCTCATGGCCGCCACGGTAGCACCGGGCCCGCGGGCACCGGAGGGGGTTCCGCCGGGCTCCCGCGACGCCTCCGCTCAGCGGCCACGCCCTAGGCTCGGGGGGCTGGCACGGACGACGGGAGCGACATGCGACGACTCGGGTACGACAGGTTCGGCGGGCCCGATCTGCTCTCGTGGCGGGAAGCGCCGGTGCCCATGCCGGGTCGCGGCGAGGTCCTGGTGCGCACGCGCGCGGCGAGCATCAACGCGACCGACGAGAAGATCCTGTCCGGCTCCGCGCGGATCATGGCCGTCGGCCGCTCCCGTCCCTACGGGTTCGGCCTCGACATCGCCGGCACCGTCGAGGCGCTCGGCCCGGGGTCGCACTCGGTCGCGATCGGCGACCGCGTGGTGGGGATGACCCGCGACGGCGACGCCTTCGCCGACGCGTCCATCGCGCGCAGCCGCTCGCTCGTCCCGATGCCCGACTCCCTCGGCTTCGTCGAGGCCGTCACGCTCGCGATGTCGGGCGGCACCGCGGTGGGCCTGGTGGACGCACTGCACGTGCGCGCCGGCGAGCGCGTCCTCGTCAGCGGCGGCTCGGGAGCCATCGGCGATCCGACGATCCAGCTGCTGGTGCGGGCGGGATGCACGGTCGCGGCCACCGGCTCGGCCGCCTCCGCCGACCTCCTCCGCTCGCTCGGCGCCGAGCCGCACGACTACCGCGCGCTCGACCTCGGCGTGCTGGGCGGCCGCTTCGACGTGGTCGTCGACGTCTCCGGCCACCTGCCGGTCGACGACGCGGCGATCCTCCTGGCCGAGGGCGGGCGCATCGCGACGCTGGTGCCGAGCGGTCCGGCGCTGGTCTCGCAGGCGACGGGCCTCGTCCGCCGCGACCGCCCGCGGGTGCGCAACATGATCGTGGTGGCGACGGCGGAGCGGATCGGGCGCGCGGTCTCGCTCGCCACCTCCGGCGAGCTGCGGCCCCGGCCGGGCGCCGTGCATCCGCTGGGCGACGTCGTCGACGTGCTGTCGCACCGAGCGACCGGCGCCGACCGCACGATCGGCAAGATCGTCTTCACCGCCGACGACTCGGCTCCGCTGAGCTGACCACCGTCTCCTCCTCCTCGGCCGGTCGGCCGAGCGAGAGCGTGGCCAGGAAGCCGACGGCGAGGAACCCGGCGGCCGCGAAGGCCGCGTAGCGGGTGCCGTCCGAGAACGCCTCGCCCGCCGCCCGGGCCGCGTCGGCGGTGGCCGGCGACGCGGCCAGCCCGGCGATCGCGGCGCCGGAGGAGTCGACCACCGCGTCGACGGTGCTCGCGACCTGCTCCGCGGGGAGGCCCTGCTGCTCGAGCGAGGTCGTGAGGACCCCCGCGGTCGAGGTGTAGAGGATCGTCCCGAGCACGGCGATGCCCAGCGCCGAGCCGATCTGCCGCGCGGTCGACTGCGTGCCCGAGCCCTGCCCGCTGAGCTCGACGGGCACGTCCCGGAGCACGACCCCGGTCAGCTGCGCCGTCGCGAGGCCGACGCCGAAGCCGTAGACGGCGAGGAACGGGACGAGGGCCCACCACGGGGTGGAGTCGGAGACGACCAGGCCGATGCCCGCGACGCCGACGATCTCGGCCGCGAGACCCACCCGCACGATCAGCACCGGCGCGACCCTGTTGCCGAAGGCGCCGGCGAAGCCCGAGGCGACGAAGGAGCCGAGCGCGAGCGCGAGGCGACGAAGGAGCCGAGCGCGAGCGCGAGGAGCACCAGGCCGGTCTGCACGGCCGTGTAGCCGAGGACGCTCTGGAGCCAGATCGGCAGCGCCAGGATGATCCCGAACTCCCCGAGCGAAACGATCATCGCGGCGAGGTTGCCGTTGCGGAACGAGGCGAGGCGGAAGAGCCCGATAGCGAGCATCGCCGAGCGCCCGGCGCGCTCGCGGGCCCGCGCCCAGAGGACGAAGGCGACCCCGGCGAGCACCGCGACGGCGAACGCGATCGGGACCGGTGAGAGGCCGAGCGGCCAGCTCCAGCCGCCGACGCTCAGCCGCTCGTCGACGCCCCACCAGCCGAGGGTGCGCCCCTCGATGAGGGCGAACACGAGGGAGGCGGAGGCGATGATCGAGAGCGCGGCGCCGACGAGGTCGACCCTCCGCCCGTCGGGCTGCCGCGACTCGTCGACGAACAGCAGCGCTCCGACCACGATGATCACGCCGAGCGGGATGTTGATGCCGAACGCCCAGCGCCAGGAGAAGTCGGTGGTGAGCCAGCCGCCGAGCAGCGGGCCGACCGCGGTCATGCCGCCGATGGTCGAGCCCCAGACGGCGAAGGCGATGGCGCGCTCGCGCCCGCGGAAGGTGGCGTTGATCAGCGAGAGGGTCGTCGGCAGCACCATCGCTCCTCCGACGCCCTGCACGACCCGGGAGAGGATCAGCAGGTCGCCGGTCGGAGCGAGGGCCGCCGCGACGGAGGAGAGCGCGAAGAGCGAGACGCCGACGATCAGCATGCGGCGCCGGCCCCAGCGGTCCGCGAGGGTGCCGAAGACGAGCAGGAGCGCGGCGAACACGAGCGTGTACGACTCCTGCACCCACTGCACCTGGGTCGAGGTGATCCCGAGATCGGCGACGATCGACGGGATGGCGACGTTGACGATGGTCGAGTCGACGATGATCGTCGCCACTCCGAGGCTGATGACGACCAGCCCGATCCACTTGCGGTTGCGCACGACGCTCTCCTCCGACGATTTAGTAAGCCAGCTGACTATATGCCCGCGGAGGGCGCCGTGTCGAAGGGAGGGCCTGGAAGATTAGCGGGAGGCGGGCGCGGCGACAAGGGCGCGAAGCTCCCGGAGCCGCCCGGTCAGGATGGACGCATGCCCGCATCCCCCCGTTCCTTCCCGTATCCCCTCGGCGTCTCCCTCCGCGGCGACGCCGGCGCCGACGTCGCCGTCTACTCCGAGACCGCGGACAGCGTCGAGGTCTGCCTCTTCGACGAGTCCGGAGCAGAGACCCGCGTCGCCCTCACCGAGCGGACCGGCCACGTCTTCCACGGCCTCGTCCCCGAGATGGGCATCGGCACCCGCTACGGGCTGCGCGTCGACGGCCCCTGGGACCCCGCCAACGGCCTCCGCCACAACGCCGCCAAGCTCCTCCTCGACCCGCACGCCACCGCGATCGAGGGCTCGTACACCTGGTCCGAGGACGTCTTCGGCCAGTTCTACGAGGACGCCGACACCCGCAACGACGCCGACTCCGCGCACGCGGTCCCCCGCTGCGTCGTCACCGACCCCGACTCCTTCGACTGGAGCGGCGACACCGCGCCGCGCATCCCGCTCGAGGAGACCGTCGTCTACGAGGTGCACGTGAAGGGCTTCACGAAGCTGCACCCCGACGTGCCCGAGGACATCCGCGGCACCTACCGCGGCCTCGCTCACCCCGCCGCGATCAAGCACTTCACCGACCTGGGCGTGACCTCGGTCGAGCTGCTCCCCGTGCACCAGTTCGTGCAGGACTCGCACCTCGAGGAGAAGGGCCTGCGCAACTACTGGGGCTACAACTCCCTCGGCTTCTTCGCGCCGCACAACGAGTACTCGCACGCCGGCGACGACGGCTCGCAGGTCGACGAGTTCAAGGCCATGGTCAAGGCGTTCCACGAGGCCGGCCTCGAGGTCATCCTCGACGTGGTCTACAACCACACCGCCGAGGGCAACGACAAGGGCCCCACCCTCTCGTTCAAGGGCATCGACAACGGCTCCTACTACCGCCTGGTGGAGGAGGACCGCGCGAACTACTTCGACACCACCGGCACCGGCAACAGCCTCAACGTCGCGCACCCGGCCGCGCTCGGCCTGATCATGGACTCGCTGCGCTACTGGGTGACCGAGATGCACATCGACGGCTTCCGCTTCGACCTCGCCACCACCCTCACCCGCCAGACCGGTGAGGCCGAGGTGCACAGCGCCTTCCTCGACCTGATCGCGCAGGACCCGGTGCTCGCGCCCGTCAAGATGATCGCCGAGCCGTGGGACACCGCCGGCTACCAGGTCGGCGGCTTCCCCGCGGACTGGTCGGAGTGGAACGGGAAGTTCCGCGACGACGTGCGCGACTTCTGGAACGGCGCCGACTCGGTGCTCGGCACGACCGCGCAGCGCGTCCTCGGCTCCCCCGATGTGTACGAGGCCGACCGCCGCTCGCCGGTCTCCAGCATCAACTTCGTCACCGCGCACGACGGCTTCACCCTCGCCGACCTCACCGCGTACTCGCGCAAGCACAACGCGGCCAACGGCGAGGACAACAACGACGGCGAGAGCGACAACCGCTCCTCCAACAACGGCGCCGAGGGCCCGACCGAGAACGAGGCGGTCAACGAGCGCCGCGACCGCATGCGCCGCAACTTCCTCGCGACGCTGCTGCTCTCGGCCGGCGTGCCGATGATCCTGGGCGGCGACGAGATCGCCCGCACGCAGGGCGGCAACAACAACGCCTACTGCCAGGACGACGAGATCTCGTGGTTCGACTGGGAGAACGCGGACCGCGAGCTGCTCGCCTTCACCCGCGAGCTGATCGCCCTCCGCGCCGCGGAGCCGGCGCTGCGCCCGAAGTGGTTCCGCCGCGCCCCCGGCGACGGCGGCCCCGACACGGTCGACATCCTCCGCTCCGACGCGCAGGGCTTCGCCGACGAGGACTGGGACAACCCCGACGCCCGCTCGATCACCTTCGTGTTCGAGCACGAGGGCAGCGCGAGCTTCGCCCTGCTGCTGAACGCGGCGGAGAACGGCGTCGAGTTCACCGTTCCCGAGGCGCCCGGCGCCGAGTGGACGCTGGCCGCCTCGAGCGACCCGGAGCAGGTCGTCGAGGGCGAGGTCACCACGCTGATCGTGCGCGACGGCTCGTTCACGCTGCTGCGCTCGGCCTCCTGATGACCGGCCGGACCCCGCGGCTCCTCCGCTTCGGCGGGCGCATCGCGGGGTTCGGCACGTCCTCGGGCACGAGGATCGTGCTGGGCCTCTGGGAGGACACCCCCTTCGGCCCGTTCGCCGACGCGATGGTCGAGGACGGCGACGGCCACCGCCTCCTGATCGCACCGACCCGCGAGGTCGCGGACTTCATCGGGTCGACGTACGCGTTCGACGAGGTGCGGATCGCGCCGGTGTCGTGGCGGAGGATCGCGGGCGGCCTGTCCGTCTCGGCCGGACCGCTCGCGGTGCGACTGGAGCTCGGCGGTCTCACTGCGCTCGGCCGGCTGCTGCGGATCGTTCCGCGACCGCTCGCCGAGCACCCGGCATGGCTGACCGCGATCTCGCCGGTCGCCTCCCTGCTCGTCCGCGGAGTGAGCACGGCCGGGTCGGCCGGGCACGGACGCCGCGAGTACTACGGCGTGCGGGCGATCCGCCGCGTCGAGGGCGTCCACGCGGTGCTGGCGGAGGAGGACCTCGGCCCGCTGCGCCCGCTCTCGCCGCCCGTGCGGTTCGGCTTCTCGTCGGCGCCCGCCGCTCCGGCGATCGTCGACGTCACCACCACCATCGCGCTTCCGCGCGAGGGGACCACCGCGCTCCGGCGCGACCGAGAGAGAGGAGCCGCCTCGTGAAGAAGGGCGACAAGATCAGCTGGAACACCTCGCAGGGCGAGACCCACGGCGAGCTGGTCGAGAAGAAGACGAAGGAGTTCCAGTTCGAGGGGCAGAAGTTCAACGCCTCGGACGACGAGCCCTACTGGATCGTGCAGAGCGACAAGACCGACGCGAAGGCCGCGCACAAGGAGTCGTCGCTGACGAAGAAGTGAGCGGGCGCAGGCCGAGCGGCTGCGGGCCGGGCTCCGGATCGACTCCGGGGCCCGGCCCGCGCCCGTCTCACGCGATGCGGATGAGCTTCTTGTTCACGAACTCCTCGAGGGCGGGGCGGCCCATCTCGCGGCCGGTGCCCGAGCGCTTCACGCCGCCGAAGGGCAGCTCGGCCGCGTCGCCGAGGACGAGGTTGATCCAGACCATCCCCGCGTCGATCCGGTCCGCCAGGCGCAGCGCCTGCTCCTGGTCGGTCGTGTAGAGGTAGGAGCCGAGGCCGTAGGGGGTGTCGTTCGCGAGGGCGATCGCCTCGTCCTCGTCGCGGACGCGGTAGAGCGCGGCGACGGGGCCGAAGAACTCCTCGCGGTAGGCGTCCATCTCGGGCGTGACGCCCTCGAGCACGGCGGGCGGGAAGAAGTTGCCGGTCACCTCGCCGCTGGCGCGGACGGTGGCCCCCTGCTCGCGCGCGGCCGCCAGCTGCGCCTCGAGTCGCTCCGTCGCGGCGGAGGAGGAGAGCGGGCCGAGGAGGGTGCCCTCCGCGAACGGGTCGGCCGGCTGGGCGCGGGTGAACGCCTCCGTGAACTTCTCGGCGAACGCCTCGTACAGCTCGTCGATCACGATGAAGCGCTTCGCGGCGTTGCAGGACTGGCCGTTGTTGTCCAGGCGTGCGGCGACCGCGTCCTCGACCGCCTTGTCGAGGTCGTCGGTCGACAGGAGCACGAACGGGTCGGAGCCGCCGAGCTCGAGCACGACCTTCTTCAGGTGCCGGCCCGCGAGCTCCGCGACGGCCGCGCCGGCCCGCTCGGAACCGGTGACGGAGACGCCCTGGACCCGGGGGTCGGCGATGACGGTCGCGGCCTGCTCGTTCGTGGCGTAGAGGTTCACGTAGACGCCGGCGGGCGCACCCAGCTCCTCGGCCGCGGTGCGGAACATGTCGGCGATGGCGGCGGCCGACTCCGGGCACTGCGGCGCGTGCTTGAGCAGGATCGTGTTGCCCGCGACCACGTTCGGGCCGGCGAAGCGGGCCACCTGGTAGTAGGGGAAGTTCCACGGCATGATGCCCAGCAGCACGCCCAGCCCGGCACGGCGGATCAGCGCGGAGCCGGTGCCCTCGGCGAGCTCGATCGGCTCGTCGGCCAGGAAGGCCTCGCCGTTCTCGGCGTAGTAGCGGTAGATGTCGGCGGCGAAGCCGACCTCGCCCTGCGCCTGGTCGAGCGGCTTGCCCATCTCGCGGACGATGATCGCCGCGAGCTCGTCGGCGCGCTCGACGTGCAGCTCTGCCACCCGGGCGATCAGCGCCGCGCGGGTCGCGACGGGCACGGTCCGCGACCACGAGGAGTAAGCGTCCTGCGCCGAGCCGATCGCCGCGGTCAGCTCGGCGTCGCCGAGGGTCGGGTACTCGCGGAGGGTCTCCCCCGTGGCCGGGTCGATCACGGCGTAGTGGGTGCTCATGCGGGCTGTGCTCCTTCGCGCTGGGGGGCCGGTGCGGTCGCGCCGTCCTCGTCGATGATCTCCTGTGCCAGGCGCCTGCCGACGCGGATGGCGCCGTCGACGTGCTGGTAGCCCTCGGCGGCGAGGTCGCTCGTGCCGAAGCGGAGCGGACCCACCGGCTCCAGCTGCAGCGCGCCGTACCGGGTCAGCCCGCCCAGGTCGAAGCTCGCGGCGTACGCGCCCTGCGTCCACTCCTCGGACGCCCAGTCGCTCTCGTAGTAGACGACCGGATCGAGCGCGGCCGCGCCGAAGTAGGCGGCGAGCGAGTCGAGGATCGCGGCCTTCCGCACCGCCTCGTCGAGCGCGAGCACGCGGTCGGCCTTCTCGTCCGAGACGAAGCCGACCAGGGTGCCGCGCTCCTCCCCGTGGTTCGAGTTGTCGTAGGCCTCGTGCACGAGCGAGTGCGGGCTGAACGCGGTGCCGGAGAGGCCGTCGGCGCGCCAGAAGGGCGTGGCGTACGTGGCGTGCACCTTGATCACGAGGCCGAGCGACTGGTGCTGCAGGGCCTGCTGCCGCAGGCGCGGGAGCGGCGGGTCGAACGAGATGCGGCCGACGAGGTTCGGCGGCACGGCGACGATCGCACGGCGGGCGCGGAGGACGACGCCGTCGGCGCGCACCTCGACCCCGCCGTCGCCGTAGCGGACGGAGCGGACCGGGTACCCGAGCAGGACGCGCTCGGCGCCGAGGCGCTCGGCGAGCCGCTCCGGGACCTGCTGGAGGCCGCCGATCACGCGCTTGTCGAGGATGAAGTCGGCGTCGACCAGGTTGCTGAAGCTCCCCGCGCTCGCGGCCATGAGGAGCGCCTGGAGGAGGGAGAAGGCGTGCGCCGGCTTGGTGAGCATGGCGTCGGCGAGGAAGAGGGCGATGTTGGCCCGCGCCTCCTCGTCGTCGCTCTGCTGCTCCAACCAGGCGGCGAAGGTGACGCGGTCGTAGTCGCGGGCGAGCGAGTGCGTCCACGGCGCCGCCGGATCGGTCTCGGCGACGAGGCGGTCGAGCACCTCGATCAGGCGGGAGATCTCGGACTCGGTGCGCTCGCTCCCCGGGAAGATGTCGCCGGTGAAGCGGCGAGCGGAGCCGTCGGCGCCGATGTAGACGCTCTCGCCCTCGCGGTAGCGGGAGTAGGTGCCGAGGCCGAGCTCGTCGAGGGTCTCGAGGAGCGCCGTCTGGTCCGGCGAGACCCACTGGCCGCCGAGCTCGAGGAGCTGCCCGTCGACCACGCGGGTCTCGAGCCGCCCGCCCACCCGCTCGCGCGCCTCGACGACGACGACGTCGAGGCCGTGCTGCTGCAGCCGGAGCGCCGCGGTGAGTCCGGTGGCACCGGCTCCGATCACGACGACGTCGTGCTCGCTCGGGGACATGACTTCCCTTTCCGTCGGTGATCGCGGGAGTGGACGCGCGAATACGGACGATCCTGTCACAGAATCGGAGGAGAACGTCAGTGAGTGCGCCCGATGGAGGGTGGACTCGAAGCGCCCTCCACCGAACTACATAGGCGTGCTATATTGTTTCTCGTGCCCGATCCCAGTGCCCCCGTGCGTCTCGCCTCCGCCGCCACCGCCCTCACGCGGTTCGCGGGGCGGGCGAGCGGCGCGACCGGGCTCGGCGCGCAGTCCGGAGCCGTCTGGTCGACGCTCGCCGAGCTGCGCACCGCCTCCCCCTCCCGCCTCGGCGAGCTCGCCGAGCGGGTCCGCGTCACCCAGCCGACGATGACCGGCATCATCGCCCGGCTCGACGAGGCCGGCTGGATCCGCCGCGTCCACGACGCCGGCGACGGCCGCGCCTGGCTGATCGAGGGCACTCCCGCCGGCTTCGACGCCCTCGCCGAGCACCGGCTCCGCCTCGAAGCCGCCCTGGCCCCGCTGTTCGAGGACCTCGACGAGGACGACCGCCTCGCCCTCGAGCGCGCCGCGACCCTCGTCGAGGCCCGCGTCGCCCGCATCGCCGGCACCCCCGTCCCCTCCTCCCCCGAGAAAGGCTCCACGCCGTGACCACCTCCCCCCATTCGCCCGCCCAGGGCTCGATCCTGAAGCAGCCGCTGGCCGTCTGGGCCGTCGCCTTCGCCGCGGTGATCGCCTTCATGGGGATCGGCCTGGTCGACCCGATCCTCCCGGCCATCGCCGAGAGCCTGCAGGCGACTCCGACCGAGACCTCGCTGCTCTTCACGAGCTACCTCGTCATCACCGGCGTCGTGATGTTCTTCACCAGCTGGCTCTCCAGCCGCATCGGCGCCAAGAAGACCCTCATGATCGGCCTGGTGCTGATCGTGGTGTTCGCCGCGCTCGCCGGCACGGCGGGCAGCGTCGAGGGCGTCATCGGCTTCCGCGCGGGCTGGGGCTTCGGCAACGCGCTGTTCATCTCGACCGCACTGTCGACCATCGTCGGCGCGGCGAGCGGAGGCTCCTCCGCGGCGATCGTGCTCTACGAGGCCGCGCTGGGCGTCGGCATCGCCATCGGCCCGCTGCTCGGCGGGCTCCTCGGCAGCGTCTCGTGGCGCGGTCCGTTCTTCGGCACCGCCGTGCTGATGGCCGTCGGCTTCATCGCCATCGCGACGCTCCTGCGGGAGGACGGCCCCAAGCCCGCTCCGACTCCGCTCTCGGCGCCCTTCGCGGCCCTCAAGGTCCCGGCCATCCGCACGCTGGCGGGCGCCGCCCTGTTCTACAACATCGGCTTCTTCGTGCTGCTCGCCTACACGCCCTACCCGCTCGGGCTGGACGAGATGGGCCTCGGCTTCACGTTCTTCGGCTGGGGCCTGGGCGTGGCGATCACCTCCGTGTTCGTCGCTCCGCTGCTCACCCGGCGCCTCCCGCGCACCGTCGTGCTGCGCTCGGTGCTGCTGCTGCTCGCGCTGGACCTGATCGCCGGCGGCCTCGTGATCTCGTCGCGCGTCGGCCTGATCGTCTGCATCATCGTCGGCGGCCTGCTGCTCGGAGTCGTCAACACGGTGCTCACCGAGTGCGTGATGGAGGCGACCGACCTGCCCCGCTCCGTCGCCTCGTCCGCCTACTCCGGCGTCCGCTTCCTCGGCGGCGCGATCGCCCCGCCCGCCGCGTCCGCCCTGGCCGCCGCGATCTCGCCGGCCTTCCCGATGTACGCCGCGGCCGGAGCCGTCGCCGTCGCCGCGCTGATCGTGCTGCTCGGACGCCGCACCCTGGCCCGCGCCGACGCCCACGAGCCCGAGCCCGAGCTCGTCGAGGCGCAGGCGATCACGCTCGGCGAGTGACGCGCCCGGCGGGCTTCAGGGGCCCGCCGAGGCGTCACGAACGGTCGTCATCCGGGCATGTTGACGGCCGTTCGTGACGCCTGGACGCGGTCGAGCGGGAAGGGCGCAGGATCCGACCTGTGGAGAACCGGTTCACGAGGATCGGGAGGCGGGACAGTGGCCGGATGCACGATCCCTCGCCCCTTCCGATCGGACTCCGCGGCCGCGCCTTCACCGTCGCTGACGCTCGCGCGAGCGGACTGAGCCGCGGGCGGCTCCGCAGCTCCGACCTCCACCGGCCCTTCCACGGGGTCCGCACCGCCGACCCCGACCCCGACCTGCGCCCGCGCGCGGAGGCGCTCCTCGCGCTGGTCGGTCCGGAGGCGCTCCTGAGCCACCTGACGGCGGCGCGGCTCTGGCCGCTCGACCTCCCGCCCGCCGCTGCGGACGAGCCGGTGCACGTCAGCGTCCGTCGGCCGGGACGCGCTCCCCGGCACCGGAACGTCGTCGGCCACGCCCTCGCCGATCCCGACGTCCGCCGCGTCCTGCGCCGCGGACTGCCCCTCACCGATCCGGCCTCGCTCTTCTGCCATCTCTCCGCGCTCCTCGAGCCGGACGACCTCGTCGCGGTGGGCGACGCGCTGGTGCGCACGCCGGTCGTCGGCGATCCGGCGGATCGACGGCCGTGGGTGCCGCTGCCCGACCTGCGGGAGCGCGTGTCGGCCTTCCGCGGTCGGGGCTCGGTGCGGCTCCGCGCGGCGCTCGCTCTGGTGCGCGACGGGGCGGAGTCGCGGCAGGAGTCGCGGTTCCGGCTCGCCTCGGTGCGGGCGGGCCTCCCGGAGCCGGTGCTGCAGGAGCCGCTGTTCGACTCCGACGGGGTCTTCATCGGGCGTCCGGACGGCTGGTACCCCGCGGAGCGGGTCGCGTGGGAGTACGAGGGCGACGATCACCGCACCAGCAACCGGCGCTTCGCGCGCGACCTCGGCCGCTACGACGACCTCGCCTCGATTGGGGTCCGCGTCGTCCGCATCGTCGGCGCCGAGTTCGTCCCCCACCCCGAGCGCTCCGTCGAGCGCCTGCGACGAGCACTCGCCGACCGGGCTCCGCATCGACGACCGCCGAGGGGTCACGAACGGTCGTCATCCGAGCGGGATGACGACCGTTCGTGACGCCTCACGGGAGGGCGCGCGCTCAGGAGTCAGGGCGCGACCTCGAAGAGGCGCGGGCGCAGCGCGGACGTGCGCGGGTCGGCGGCGCAGGCGGCGAGCGCCGCCGCGAGGACGCCGCGGGCCGGGTGCGGCTCTCGGACGTACACATCGACGCCGGCGGGCGTGAACGGAGTCCGGGCGAAGCGGGTGAGCGCCCAGCCCGCCTCCTCGTCGGCGGCCACGAACGACCAGCGGCTGCGGGCGAGGAGGGTCAGCGGCTCGACGCCCCGCCAGCGGAAGCCGGACGGATCGTGCGGGTCGGGGGTGTCGATCCCGACAACGTAGTGCGAGCGCGTCCGGCCGCGCCAGCTGACGACGTCGCCGATCCCGCCGGTCGGGAGCGGCGCGTACGTGATCGCCACCCCCGACCGCGAGCGCCAGAGCGGCAGCGAGGAGCCCCGGACGAACCAGGTGCCGCTCGCGAGCGCCCGGGCGTCGATCATCGGAGAGCGTGCTTGATGTTGGTGCGGGCCAGCGCGACGGCCTCGCCCGCTCCTCCGTTCATCACGATCTTCGAGACCGCCAGCGCGAAGCCCTTCACCTGCGCGCCCGTGATCGTGGGCGGGAGCGAGAGGGCGAGCGGATCCGTCACCACGTCGACGAGGACCGGGCCGCCGTCGGCGAGCGCCGAGCGGAGGGCCTCCTCCACGTCGCGCGGGTCCTCGACGCGGATTCCGCGGATGCCGATCGCCTCCGCCACCTTCGCGTAGTCGACCATCGGCACGTCGACAGCGAAGTCCGGGAAGCCGTCGACCAGCATCTCGACCTTCACCAGCCCG
Organism: Rathayibacter sp. AY1C4; assembly: GCF_002932195.1. NCBI lineage: Bacteria > Bacillati > Actinomycetota > Actinomycetes > Micrococcales > Microbacteriaceae > Rathayibacter > Rathayibacter sp. AY1C4. Next base: position 158,425 of record NZ_PSWE01000004.1, read on the forward strand.
AGCGTGGAGTTGTTGAACACGACGATCGTCACGGGCAGCCGGTAGGCGGCGACCGTGACCAGCTCGCCCATCAGCATCGAGAGCCCGCCGTCGCCGCTCAGCGAGACGACCTGGCGCCCCGGGTGCGAGAGCTGCGCGCCGACCGCCTGCGGCAGCGCGTTCGCCATCGAGCCGTGCATGTACGAGCCGAGCAGGCGCCGCTTCCCGTTGGGGGTGATGTAGCGGGCCTGCCAGACGTTGCCCATGCCGGTGTCGGCGGTGACGATCGCGTCCTCGGAGAGCAGGCCGTCGAGCGTGGACGCGACGAGCTCGGGGTGGATCGGGCTGCGCGTGCCGACCTCGGTGTACTTCCCGACGACTCCGGTGACCAGCTTCTCGTGCTTCTTCAGCGTCTTGTCGAGGAAGCGGTGGTCCTTCCGCTGCACGAGCGGGGTCAGCGCGGTGAGGGTCGCCGCCACGTCGCCGTGGACGGGGTGCGCGACGCTGACGCGGCGACCGAGCTTCGAGGCGTCGCTGTCGACCTGAGCGATCACCACCTTCGAGGCGTCGGGGAGGAACTGCTCGTAGGGGAAGTCGGTGCCGAGGAGGAGGAGCAGATCGGCGTCGTGCATGCCGGCGTGCGCCGCTCCGTAGCCGAGGAGGCCCGTCATGCCGACGTCGTAGGGGTTGTCGTACTGGATCCACTCCTTGCCGCGCAGGCTGTGCCCGACGGGCGCGCCCACCAGCTCGGCGAAGGCGACGACCTCGTCGTGCGCGTTCTGCACTCCGGCGCCCGCGAAGATCGCGACGGTCCGCGCCTGGTCGATCGCGGCCGCGAGGGCGCGGACGTCGGCGTCGGCGGGGACCAGGACGGGCGTCGACGGCAGCACGAACGCGGGGAAGCCGTCGACCGCCTCCAGCTCGGCGATGTCGCCGGGGAGGGTGACCACGGCGACTCCGCGGAGCGCCACCGCGCTGCGCATCGCGGCGTTCACGACCCGCGGAGCCTGGGCGGCGGTCGAGATCAGCTCGCGGTAGTTCGAGCACTCGACGAAGAGCCTGTCCGGGTGCGTCTCCTGGAAGTAGGACGAGCCGATCTCGTTGCTGGGGATGTGGCTCGCGATGGCGAGCACCGGGGCGGAGGAGCGGTGCGCGTCGTAGAGGCCGTTGATGAGGTGCAGGTTGCCGGGGCCGCAGCTGCCGGCGCAGACGGCGAGGCGCCCGGTGAGCTGCGCCTCCGCGCCGGCGGCGAAGGCGGCCGCCTCCTCGTTGCGCACGTGGATCCAGTCGATGCCTCCCTTCTCGGAGCCGCCGCTGCGGCGCACCGCGTCGACGATCGGATTCAGCGAGTCGCCGACGATCCCGTAGATGCGGGAGACGCCGGCGTCGATGAGCTGAGCGATGAGCTGGTCTGCGACCGTCTTCTGAGCCATGACCCCATTCGACCGGACCGGGCTGAGCGTCCGCTACTCCGGAAAGTGGAGATCCGGATCGGGTGCATCCCCCTCGGGACGGATGCCCTGCACCCCTAGCCTGGGAGCCGTCACAGGAACACCTCCGTGCCGCAGATCCCGGGAGTCGCCATGAACCGCCGCAGAACCGCCCTCGTCCTGGCCGCCGGCGCGGCCCTCGCCCTCGGCCTGACCGGCTGCTCGGGCCTGAACGGCCTGATGGGAGGCGAGACCCGCGACGACGAGACCGGGGAGATCACCGAGGGCGGGACGACCGACGTCTTCCAGCTGCGCGTGGGCGACTGCCTGAACGGCGAGCTCAGCGAGGAGGCGACCGAGGTCACCGACGTGCCGACCGTGCCCTGCACCGACCCGCACGTCTACGAGGTGTTCCAGAACCTGACGATGGCCGACGCCGACGAGTACCCGGGCGAGTCCGTCGCGACGGAGCAGGCCGAGACCGACTGCGTCACGGCGTTCGAGTCGTTCACCGGGATCGGCTACCAGGACTCGGCGTACGACTTCAGCTACTACTACCCGACCGCCGAGAGCTGGGGCACGGGCGACCGCACGATCAACTGCATGATCACCGACCCGAACGGGCCGAGCACGGGCACGCTGGCGGGCGTCGCGGCCTGATCGCGATCCCCGCGCGCGGAGGTGCCGGTCCCGCCGAGCGCTCCGCGCGCGGCCGGTGTCAGTCGCGGTCGCGCGCGGGGAACAGGCGCAGGAGCAGGCCGGAGCCGATCCAGACCACGGCGATCCCCGAGACGAGCCAGGAGGCTCCGAGGCCGGACGCCGCTCCCGCCAGCACGGCGCCGACGGCCGCGGCGGCGGAGCGCAGCCCCGCGCCGATCGTGAACACCTGCGAGCGGACGGCGGCGGGGCTCTCCTGGTCGCGCAGCAGCAGCATCGCCGCGTTCGAGGGGGCCGTGAAGACGCCCGCGACCGCGAAGGCGGCGATCGCCACGACGACGCCCAGGTCGGGGACGGCGATCAGGAGGACGGCGCCGGTCGCGATGTAGGCGGCGCCCATGGTCCACGCCGGCGGACGGCGGGTCCAGCGGCGGGCCGCCACGGCGAGGGCGCCGAGCAGGCCGCCCACGGCGAAGGCGGTCAGGATCCACGCGGCTGCGTCGGTGCTGCCCAGCCGCTCCACCGAGAGGCTGATCGCCGCGACTCCCGCCGCTCCGCCCGCGACCTGGCTGAGCGTGCCCGCCGAGGTGACCACCGCGATCGGACGGTGTCGCACGAGGTGGGTGACGCCCGCGACGATCGTCCGCAGCACGCCGACGGTCGGCGCCGGACGGGCCTCCATCGCCAGGCCGAGCGACCCGACGACGCCGATGAGGGCGAGGACCGCCATGGCGAGCATCGCGGTCCGCGCTCCCCCGACTCCGACCGCGAGGCCCACGATGGCCGGCCCGCTGATCGAGGCGACCGTGTACGAGAGCGAGTCCTGCGCGTAGGCGCGGCGCGGCTCCGGGATGGCGCTCGTGACGAAGCTCGACATGCCGCCCATGTAGACGGGCGTCGCGAGCCCCGCGAGGAGCAGCAGCACCACGATGAGCGGCGTCGGCACCTCGCCGAGGAAGGCGGCGACCGCGAAGGCGACGGCGGTCGTGAGCGCGGCGCCGACCAGGAGCCGGCGGGGGCGGCGGACCCGGTCGAGCACCGTGCCGACCAGCGGCGCGGCGATCACGGCGGGGAAGAGCGCCGCTCCGGTCAGGGCACCGCCGAGCGCGACGTCGCCGAGACGCTCGACGGCGAGGACGGGGAGGGCGACGACCATGCCGGCGCTGGCCAGGCGGAGGGGGATCGACGCGGCCTGGTAGCTGACCGCGCTCATGCGGGACCGGGGATCGACATCACCTCCGATGGTGCCACGGCTGCGGGGCGGGGTCGTTCGGAGAGGCAGGCCACCGGCGTCCGAGCGGCCTGCGGCGGCGCGCCCTAGGCGATCGGCGTCCGCGCCGCGAGCTCGGCCGCCGCCGCGACGCCCAGGCGCCAGGGCGCGCCGTGGCCGGGGAGGAGGGTCCGCGCCCCGGTCCCGGCGAGGACCCGCAGCGAGTCGAGGGACAGCGCCGTGTCGGCGGTGGCGGCGCGCGCGACCAGGTGCGGGCCGGTGCGCGCGGAGTAGGGGTCGAGCGTGACCAGGGCGTCTCCGCCGATCACCGCGTCGCGCTCGGAAAGGTGCAGCGAGACGTGCCCGTCGGTGTGCCCCGGAGTCGCGAGCACGCGGGGCGACCCGGGCACGTCGAGCACCTCTCCGGCGGTCAGCGGCAGCGTCCCGTGCACGGGCGGCACCGCGAGCGCCCCGGCACGGGCCATCGCTCCGAGCACCGGGATCGCGGAGGGGTGCAGCAGCGGGTACACGAACGGGGTGCGCTGGCGGCGGTAGGAGTAGGGCTGCGCGGCGAGCGGCTCGTCGGACGCGTGCAGGTGCACGGGGACGCCCCGCCGGACGAGGCTGCGGGCGACGCCGAGGTGGTCGAAGTGCGCGTGGGTCAGCACGAGGGCGTCGATGTCGCCGAGCGAGCGGCCGAGCACCTCCAGCGCGCGGATCAGGTGCGGCCACGTCCTTGGGAGCCCGGCGTCGACGACGGTCATCCGACCCGCCTCCTCGATCAGGTAGAGGTTCGTCCAGGCGTGCTCGAGCCGGTGCACTCCGGGTGCGACGTCCCGGTGCAGGCTCGCGCCGCCCCCTCGCCGCTGCTGCCGGTGCTGCCGATCGCGCTGCTGCTGCTGGTCCATCGTGCTCCCGCCCCTCCGGGCCCGCGCCCGATCGCGACGACGCTACGAGCGTCTGCGACGGATCGGACAGGGCGTTGACGGCGGGGGTCCGCGTCGTGCAGGGCTCAGCGGCGCCGCCCGCGGAGGGCGAGCTGCACCGCCGCGAGCAGGAGGAGGACCGCGAAGAGGATCCCGGACACGCGCGCCGGCAGGAGGAAGGAGAGCGCCACTCCGGCGAAGGAGAACGCCGTGGCGGTGAGTCCGACCACGAGGCCTGCGCGCACGTCGAGCAGGCCGCGCCGGGCGTTCGCGATCGAGCCGGTGACCGCCGTGGGGATCATCGCGGCGAGCGAGGTGCCCTTGGCCAGGAGGTCCGCGAGCCCGAAGGCGCCGACCAGGACCGGCACGGCGATCGCTCCGCCGCCGATGCCGAAGAGGCCGGAGGCGACGCCCATCCCGATGCCGAGCCCCGCGAATCCGGGCCACACGCCCCAGCCCTCGGCGACGTCGCCGGTGTCGTTCGAGCCGAACACGGCCATCCGCACCGCCGCGGCCACGAGCAGCGCCACGAACATCCAGCGCAGCACCCCCAGAGGCAGCCGCGCGAGCAGCCAGGATCCGGCCACCGCCCCGAGCATCGCCGCAGCCGCGATCACCGCCGCCGGGACCCAGGCGACCTGGCCGGCGAGGGCGTAGCCGAACGCTCCAGCGACCGAGGTCGGAGCGATCGCGAGCAGCGAGGTGGCGGAGGCGCGGCGCTGGTCCATCCCGGCCCACGCGATCAGCATCGGCACCATCACGATCCCGCCGCCGACGCCGAACGCGCCCGACAGGGTCCCGCCGACCGCGCCGATCAGGGCCAGGACGAGCAGGGCGCGCGGGCGCATGCGCGCGGCCGTCCGATCGGGGAGGGGCGCCTGCGGGGCGGTCGCGTCGGTCACGGCTCCATGCCACCACAGCACCGGGCCGAGGGCGAATCGACGGGCGTCGACCGCGTTCCTGAGAGGACCGGCCCGGCCCGGCCCTCCTCTCTGGCAGTTGCCTGGGCGGGCCGGATCCGACCGTGACGTTCGACGTCGACGGAGCGTCCTACCTGCATACCCCGCCTGATCGAGCGATCGGGCCCCGAGCGAAAGAGGAGACCATGGCCGAGACCACCGCGACCACCACCCGTCAGACCAGCACCGGATCCGGACGCACCGTGATCGAGGACGGCGTCATCGCCAAGGTCGCCGGCATCGCCGCGCGCGAGGTCCCGGGCGTCCACGCCCTCGGCGGAGGAGCGGCCCGAGCGATCGGCGCCATCCGCAGCGCGATCGGCAACGACGACCGCGGCCAGGGCGTCAAGGTCGAGGTCGGCGAGCGCCAGGTCGCCGCCGACATCACCATCGTCGCCGAGTACCCCGCGCCGCTGCAGAAGGTCGCCGAGGACGTGCGCTCCGCCGTCGCCGACGCCATCCAGCACATCGCCGGCATGGAGGTCGCCGAGATCAACGTGACCGTCCAGGACGTCCACATCCCCGAGGACGACACCCAGGAGTCCGACCCGCGCGTCGTCTGACCCGTTCCCCCCGCACCGACGCCCCGG
>NZ_PSWE01000040.1:0-24570 GCF_002932195.1 Rathayibacter sp. AY1C4
GGGTGACGACGTAGGGGTGCGTCGCGGAGGCGCGCGCGAACGAGAGCGTGCCGAGGGTGCGGCCCCGCGACGTCGTCGGCATCGTCGGCCTCGTCCTCGCGATCGTCCTCGTCCTCGCGCAGATCGGGCGGACCGCGCTCACCACGGCCATCCCGGTCCTCGCGTTCCAGGGCGGCTTCGACACCACGCAGATCGGGGCGCTCTTCGCCGCCCTCGGGGTCACGATGCTCGTGCTCGCGACGGCGACCGCGATCGTCGGCGTCATCGGCGTCGCGCGGAAGGACCGCGCCCGGCTGCTCTCGGCCGTCACGCTCGGCGTCGGCGCGAGCGTCGCGATCGTCGAGCTGGGCGCGCTCGTCGTCCCGCCCCTGGTCGGCCTCTCCCTCCAGTACTGACGAGGCCCGCCGGAGCGGATCCCTCCATCCGCCCTCGCAGGATCCGCACGGCGCCGCGTCCGTTCCTCGCGCTCCCCTGCGCCGCGACGGCCCTGCCGGCTCCCCGGCGATGCGCCAGGATGGGGGGCATGACGACACGCGTGGACGGCCTCTTCGTCTACCCGGTGAAGGGCTTGACCCCGCAGCCGCTCCCCTGCGTCGAGCTCACCACAGGCCGCGGCGTCCCCTTCGACCGCACGATCGCCCTCGCCCGCCCCGGCGGCGCCTACCGGCCCGGCATGCGGCACGGCATCTCCAAGCGCGAGTACTTCGTGCTCGTCGCCGAGGCGCGCCTCGCCGGCCTGACCACGCACCTCGACCCCGACAGCGGAGTGCTCACCGTCGACGTCCGCGGCCACCGGGTCCTCTCCGCCGACCTCGGCGCGGAGGACGGCCGGGCCGCACTGCGCTCCTTCGCCGCCCGCGTGCTCGACCTGCCGCCCGGCGTCGAGCCCGTGATCGCCCAGGACGCGGGGCGCCGCTACACCGACACGGCCCACAACTCCGACATCGAGATGGAGTACGTCTCGCTGATCAACCTGGCGAGCGTCCGCGACCTCGCCGAGCGCACCGGCCGGAGCGTCGATCCGCTGCGGTTCCGCGGGAACATCCACCTCGAGGGGCTGCCCGCGTGGAGCGAGCTCGAGCTGCTCGGCCGCGAGCTCACCGCGGGCGGGCTGCGGCTGCGGATCACGAAGGCCACCGAGCGGTGCGCCGCGACCGAGGTCGAGCCGGGCACCGGTCGGCGCGACCTGCCGGTCCCTCGCCTGCTGCACGAGACCTACGGCCACGAGCTCCTCGGCGTCTACGCGGAGGTCCTCGACGGCGGCACGCTCGGCGTGGGCGACGAGCTGGTGCTCCGTGGCTGAGCTGCGGCTCGTGGTGGCCGAGCGCGAGGCGCTCACCCCGGCCGTCACCCGCTTCGTGCTGCGGAGCGAGGACGGCGCCCCGCTGCCCGGCTACTCCGCCGGCGCGCACCTCACGCTCACGACCCCCTCCGGCGAGCGCCGCAGCTACAGCCTGGTCGAGCCGGGATCCGCGGAGCCGTCGCGCTACGCGATCGCGGTGCGCCGCGAGCCCGGGGGTCGGGGCGGATCGCGGAGCCTCCACGACGACGTCCGCGTCGGCGACGTCCTCTCCTCCGCGCCGCCCGCGAACACCTTCGCCCTCCGGCCCGCCGCCCGCTACCTCCTGATCGCCGGCGGGATCGGCGTCACCCCGATCCGCGCCATGGCCGCCGAGCTCCGGGCGCAGGGCTCGGCCGTGCAGGTCGTCTACCTCAGCCGCACCCCCGAGGACACCGCGTGGCTCGACGAGTTCTCCGCCGACGGCTCCCTCGTGCACCACAGTGCGATCCACGGACGGCTCGACCTCTGGCCGCTCGTCGCCGAGCCCGACGACGACGCCCGGATCTACTGCTGCGGTCCGTCCGCGCTGATCGACGAGGTCCTCGCCCTCACGATGCACTGGCGCCCGAGCCGGATCCACGTCGAGGACTTCGCGGGCGTCGACGCCGTCGGCGACCGGGCCGTCCCCTTCGCCGCCGTCTGGGAGCCGACCGGAGCCGTCGTGGAGGTCCCGGCCGACCGCTCGCTCCTCACCGCGCTCCGCTCCTCCGGGATCGACGTCGACTCCTCCTGCGAGTCGGGCACCTGCGGCACCTGCCGCCTGCGCCTCGTCGGCGGGACGGCGGAGCACCGCGACCTGGTGCTGACCCCCGAGGAGCAGGACCGCTGGATCATGCCGTGCGTCTCGCGCTCCGCCGGCGGCGAGCTGGTCGTCGCCCCGGAATGACGGAGCGACGGGGCCGGGCCCCACGCACGCCGGCCGACACGCGTCGGCCGTCGTGTGACGCCGCGTGACGGGCGCCCGGCGCCCGGTCCCCCGCATGCCTAGGCTCCCGGACGGGGGACCACGACCGTCACGACCGAAGGACTTCCGATGACCAGCACCTCCGTCCGCACCCAGCTCGACGAGTTCACCGTCGGCTTCGACGACACGGTCGGCCCCGAGCTCGCCGCCGTCTTCTCCGGCGAGCGCGACGACCTCGTCGCCGCCGGCGCCCCGAGCGGAGCCGTCACCGCCGGCGACGCGCTCCCCGCCGCCTCCGTCGTGACCGTCGACGGCGACACCGTCGACCTCGCGGACGTCCTCGGCGCGGGCCCGGCCGTCCTCGTCTTCTACCGCGGAGCCTGGTGCCCGTACTGCAACATCACGCTCAAGCACTACAACGAGACCCTCGCCCCCGAGCTCGCGTCGCGCGGAGTCGCCCTCGTCGCGATCAGCCCGCAGACCCCCGACGGGTCGCGCGCGGCGGTCGCGAACGGCGACCTGGGCTTCACCGTCGTCTCCGACCCCGGCAACACGCTCGCGAGCGCTCTCGGCATCGTCACCGCCCCCAGCGGCGACGCGCAGGAGGCGCACACCGCGCTCGGCTTCGCCGTGAAGGACAGCAACGCCGACGACACCCCGGCCGTCCCGTACCCGACCGTCCTGGTCGTCGACGCCGACCGGATCGTCCGCACGGCGGACGTGCACGTCGACTACACGACGCGCACGGAGACCGAGGAGATCCTCGCCGCTGTCGACGCGCTCTGACGCCTCCGCTCGCACCCTGAGCACGCGCGGCGGTCGAGCGCACCCCCTCGCCCGCCGCGCCGCCGCTCCCTAGGCTCGACCCGTGACAGCGGAGACGGACGTGCTCGTGGTCGGCGGCGGTCCGGTCGGACTGCTGCTCGGCGCGCTCCTGGCGCGGGCCGGAGTGGACGTGCAGGTGTGGGAGCGGCGCTCCTCGGTGCCGAGCGGCTCGCGGGCGATCGGCATCCATCCGCCGTCGCTCGACGCGTTCGCCGCGATCGGCGCCGATGCTCCCGTGCTGGCCGAGGCCACCCGGGTCCGCGAGGGCGTCGCGCGCAGCCGGGGCCGCACCCTCGGCACGCTCTCGTTCGCGCGCGCCTCCGCGACGCACCCCTACGTCGTCACCCTCGACCAGCACCGCACCGAGGCGATCCTCCGCGAGAGCCTCGAGGCGGCGGCCCCGGACGCGCTGCGCCCCGGGGTCGCGCTGACCGGCCTGCTCCGTCGGGGCTCGACCGTCGAGGCGACCGGCACCGGACCGGGCGGCGAGCCGGTCTCCGTCCGCGCCGCCTTCGTCGTGGGGGCCGACGGCGCACGCAGCACCGTCCGCGATCTGCTCGGGATCCGCACCACCGGCCGCGACTACCCGGACCGCTACGTGATGGGCGACTTCGCCGACCCCGAGCCCGGCGGTCTCACCGGCACCGCGCTGGTCGACGTCGGTCCGGCCGGAGTGGTGGAGTCCTTCCCGCTCCCGGGCGGTCGGCGCCGGTACGTCGCCCTGAGCGGCCCGGACCGCTCCCTCGGCGCCCCCGCCTGGCGGCCCGAGGAGGCCCCCGACCAGGAGGCCGCGCGCGCCCTGGCCGCCGCTGTCCGCGACCGGACGGGCGCCGACGCCGACCCGGAGACCTGCACGATGCTCAGCGGCTTCCAGGTGCGGCGCCGCGAGGCCGAGCGGATGGGCGTCGGCCGCGTCGTGCTCATCGGCGACGCCGCGCACGAGATCAGTCCGATCGGCGGGCAGGGCATGAACCTCGGCTGGCTCGACGCCGCCGAGCTCGCCCCGCTCCTGGCCGGTGCCGTGCGCCGCGGCGAGGCCGGCCCCTGGCCCGGCTTCGCCCGGCGGCGCACCACCGCGGCCCGGCGCGCGGCGCGGCAGGCGGAGGCGAACATGGCCCTCGGACGCCCGCTCGGCTCGCTCGCGCACCGCGGCCGCGAGGCGTTCCTCCGCACCGCCCTCGCCCTGCCGACCTCGGACCTGCTCGCCCGCGTCTACGCGATGCGCTGGTCCTGAGGGCGGCCGGTCAGCCGACCAGCCGCGCGCCCGCCAGCCCGAGCTCGACCACCAGCACGAGCGAGGCCGCGATCACCAGCCGGAACAGGGTGCGCGTCGGCGGACCGGTCAGCACCAGGCGGATGCCCGCCGCGGCGAGCACGACCACCGCGAGGGTCCCGATCACCGCGAGCACCACGCCTGTCCCGCGCACCGGCTGGTCGCCGACGAGCTGTCCGACGAGCACGAGCAGCGCGGCCACCACCAGCGACCCGAAGGCGACGACTCCGGAGAGCCGCAGGCCGAGGCGGTGCGGGAAGCCGCGGACCCCGGTGGCCTCGTCGTCGACCAGGTCGGGGAGCACGTTCGTGCAGTGGATCGCGATGCCGAACACGGCGCCGGTCGCGATCGCCCACCAGGCGGGGAGCCGGCCGTCGCCCGCCGCGACCGCCACCACCGGCAGCAGCCCGAAGGCGACCACGAAGGGAGCGACCGACCAGACCGTGCGCTTGAGCCCCGCGTCGTAGGCCCAGCCCGCGGCGACCAGCACCAGGTGCGCGACCGCGGCGACCGGTCCGAGCAGCAGCGAGAGCACCACGGCGGCCGCCGCCGTCCCCAGTGCGGCGGCGCGGACGGCGCCCACGCCGATCAGCCCCTGCGCGACCGGCTTGTCGGTGCGCCCCACCGCGCGGTCGCGATCGGCGTCGATCCAGTCGTTCGCGAGCCCGATCGAGAGCTGCCCGAGCAGCACGGCGAGCGCCACCAGCGCGACCTGCCCGAGCGGATGCCCGGACGCCGCCGCGATCACGGTCGCCAGCACGGTGACCGTCACGGTCGGCCCGGGGTGCGACGAGGCCAGCAGGAGTCGCACCCGGGACGTCATCCCGCCAGCCTACGGTCGCGGCGGCACAGCGGGGCGCCGGTCGCGCTCCCCGCCCCGGAGCGGGATCCAGCGTGGTCCGAGCGCGGCGCCCTCATCAGCCCGCGACGGGAATGGGCCGGGATGGGGCAGGGTTGCACCACCCGGCATCCCGACTCAGGAAGAAGGCCTCGTGGACCTCGTGCACTGGCTGTTCGACGCGCAGATCGTCATCGGCGAGCAGACCGTCCTCTGGCGGGAGGTCATCGGCAACGTCTTCGGGCTCCTCAGCGCCCTCGGCGGGATGCGGCGGAAGGTCTGGGCCTGGCCCGTCGGCCTCATCGGCAACGTGCTGCTGTTCACGGTCTTCATGGGCGCCCTGTTCGGCACTCCGAACCCCGTCAACCTGCTCGGCCAGGCCGGGCGGCAGGTGATGTTCATCCTGGTCAGCGTCTACGGCTGGTACCGGTGGACCCACCGCCCCGACGACTCGACCACCTTGATCGAGCCGCGCTGGGCGTCGTGGCGCACCCGCGGCCTGCTGGTGCTCGGGATGGTCGGCGGCACCGCGGTGCTGACCCCGGTGTTCCGCGCGCTCGGCTCCTACGAGCCGGTCTGGAGCGACGCGTGGATCTTCGTCGGCTCCGTCCTCGCCACCTACGGCATGGCGAAGGGCTGGACCGAGTTCTGGCTCATCTGGGTGGCCGTCGACCTGGTCGGCGTGCCGCTGCTGTTCTCGGCCGGCTACTACGCGTCGGGGCTGATGTACGTCTTCTACGGCGCGTTCACCCTGGTCGGCTTCTTCGTCTGGATGCGGCAGGGCACCCGTCCGTCCGCCGCTCCGATCACGGTCGGCTAGCTCTAGCAGCCTGCCGCCGCCGGCGGAAGTGGCCGTGCGGGAGGCGCTGTCGGTGGTCCACTGGGAGCGGAGGCGCCCGCCTCCCCCACCCGGAACGGACGCCATGCTCTCCCTCGTCTACTCCAGCCGCACCTCCGCCGGCTTCACGGACGCCGACCTCCCCGCGCTGCTCGCCCAGTGCCGCGCGAACAACGAGCGCCTCGGCCTGACCGGCATGCTCCTGCACCGCGACGGCCGATTCCTCCAGGTGCTCGAGGGGCCGGACGCGGTCCTGCGCGAGCGGATGGCCGTCATCGCCGCCGACGAGCGCCACGCGCAGCTGCGCACCCTCCTCGAGGAGCCGATCCGGGAGCGGCTGTTCCCGGAGTGGTCGATGGCGTTCGAGTCCGCCGCCGACGCCGACGCCGCCGGGCTCCGCACCTCCTTCGACGACCTCGACGACGCCGAGGCCGAGAGCGCGACGCTCCCGGCCCTGCGCGAGCTCATCCGCTTCTTCCGCGAGCGGAGCTAGGCGGAGCTGGGCGGAGCTGGGCGGAGCTGGGTGGAGCGATACGGGACGCCGGGATCGCGGCCGGTCCGCCGCCGGAACCCGACGCCCGTCACTCCTCCGCCGAGAGAGGAGCGAGCCGGTCGAGCCGCGCCAGGAGCGGGGCGAAGCCGTCGCCGAGCAGGGCGCTCAGCGGCTCGCCGAACCAGAACCGCCAGACGGCGTCGAGCTCCTCGCCGGTGATCCGTCCTCGGCGCAGGAGGATGCTCGCGATCGGGGCCGCCTCAGACGCGTACTCGTCGCGGGGAGCGCCGTCCTCGCGACCCGGCTCGAGTCCGTACGGATCGACCCCGTCGAGCTCCCGCAGGACGGCCGCCACCATCGCGTCACGGCGTTCCGCGGTCGCGCCGTCCTGATTCGTCGGTGCTCGGCGCTCCATCGCGAGAAGGTACCGAGCCCACTCCTCGTCGTCCATTCGTCGTCTCCGATCTCTCTGGATGCCGCGCCTTCTCGAGGCCTTTCTCTTTTTTCGGCGCCGGCTTGTCGAGGCACGGGGGAACCGCCTCTCCGACGGCTTGTCATCCCCCCGCGAGAAAGGCGCGGACGCCTTCCCGCGTCAGCCCCGAGGCGACGGCGAGCCGGTGCTCTCCGGCCCCGAGTCGGGCGGCTCCGCGGAGGGCCGCGGCCCTTTCTCCGCCCTCGCCGGAAGTCCCGCTCCGGAATGCCGCGAATTCCGCGGACACCTTATCGAGAGCGTCGGCGACATCGCCGGACACGCTCTCCGGCGGCTCGCCGAGATCGATGCGCCAGCCTCTCCCGGACTTCTCGTCGCTGTCGTTCACACGCAGGAAAGTACCCCGGACCGCAGGGTGGCGCCTGTGATCGCCCGACGCCGTCGCGCCCCAGGGATCCGTCGTCGACGTCCGAGCGCACACGCCTCCCGGTCCGGAGAGGACGGCCTTCGAGGACTGTCCCGCGGACCTCGTCGCCGTGCTCCGCTCCGATGCGGCCTTCGCCTCGGCCGAGGTCTTCGACGGCTGACCCGACCGCGTCGACCACCCGCTGCGACGACCGCGGGGCGGAGGCGCGGATCGCGTCGTTCCGGCGCGCCCGCACCAGCGGTGCCGGAACGTCCGGCCGATCCGGGAGCGGCACCCGTCCGAGCCGTCGAGGTTCCGTCGGTGTGCAGGCCCCCGCGCCGAGGGACGTAAAGTGTGCTCACACGCGCCCGCGGACGGGCGAGCCGCCCGTGAGGGCGCCCCGGTCCTGCGTCGGAGGCGCCGATCACAGAGAGCCGCGGTGCCCGATGCCGGAAGACAAGCCCGCGTCGCGGGCGCCGAGCATCTACGACGTCGCCCGCGCGGCCGGCGTCTCGCACCAGACCGTCTCCCGGGTCCTGAACGACCACCCGAGCCTCCGCGCCGAGACGAAGAAGCGCGTGCTCGAGGTCATGGCCGAGCTCGACTACCGCCCCAACCTCGCCGCGCGGGCACTGGTCACCAGCCGCACCCGCACCGTCGGCGTGCTGTCCTCGCAGAGCCTGCAGTACGGTCCGGCCTCCAGCATCCAGGCCATCGAGGTGGCGGCGCGCGACGCGGGCTACCTCGTCGTCACAGCCAACGTCGACGGCACCGACGGCGCGTCGATCCAGGCCGGGATCCGGCATCTGCTCAACCAGGCGGTCGAGGGCCTCGTGGTCGTCGCTCCGCAGATCCGCGTCTTCGACATCCTGTCCGGAGTCGCGCTGCGCATCCCGCACGTGACGCTGCAGACGAGCGAGGACGACCGCGACGACGCGCTCTACGTCGACCAGATGGCCGGCGCCCGCATCGCCACCGGGCACCTGATCGACCTCGGGCACACCGAGATCGTGCACCTCGCCGGCCCGCAGGACTGGATCGAGGCCGAGGCGCGGATGCGCGGCTACCTCACCGAGCTCGACCACCGCTCGATCCCGCTGCGCCCGCCGCTGCTCGGCGACTGGAGCGCCGAGCGCGGCCACCGCGTGGGCCTCGAGCTCTCGCGCTTCCTCGACTTCACCGCGGTGTTCGCGGGGAACGACCAGATGGCGCTCGGACTGATGAGCGCGTTCCACGAGCGCGGGGTCCGCGTGCCGGAGGACGTCAGCGTCATCGGCTTCGACGACATCCCCGAGGCGGCGTTCTACTGGCCGCCGCTGACCAGCGTCCGCCAGGACTTCGTGGAGCTCGGACGCCGGTGCGTGGCCGCGCTGCTCAGCCTGATCGAGGGCGACCGGCCGGAGAAGGCGGCGCCGATCGCTCCGCAGCTGGTCGTCCGCGGATCCACGGCCGTCCCCCGGAGCGCGAGCGTCACCGCCTCGCGCTGACCGGCGGCCGCGACGCCCTCGCGCCGCGACCGCCCGCGATCACTCGCCGTGAGCGGCGATCGACACGTCGTTCCAGCGCTTCCAGGTCTCGAGGCGCGACTCGTAGTCCGCCGTCGCGATGCCCAGCGGCGCGCGTCCGAAGAAGATCCGCAGCGGCGGCTCGTCCGCGTCCACGACCGCGAGGATCCCGAGACGCGAGGCCCGCGGGTCGCCCTGCTGAGCAGCGGAGGGGCGTCGACTCGCGGCCTCGCGGACCTCGTCGTACGCGGCGATCGGCTCGCTGCGCGACGCGGAGGGACCGGACCAGTCGGTCGAGTACCCGCCGGGCTCGACGAGGGTCACGTGGATCCCGAAGCCGGCGACCTCGGCGGCCAGCGACTGGGTGAAGCCCTCGAGCGCCCACTTCGACGCGTGGTACGCGCCGATCGAGGGGAACGCGCTGATGCCGCCGATGCTCGACACCTGGACGATGTGGCCCGAGCCCTGCTCGCGGAGGATCGGCAGCGCGGCCTGGGTGACCCAGAGGGCGCCGAAGACGTTGGTCTCGAGCTGCGCGCGGAACTCCTCCTCGGTGAGCTCCTCGATCATGCCGAAGTGCCCGTAGCCGGCGTTGTTGATCACGACGTCCAGTCGGCCGAACCGGTCGGCCGCGGCCTGCACGGCGGCGAAGCCGGCCTCGCGGTCGGTCACGTCGAGGGTCAGCGGGAGGAACGTGTCCGGGTACTCCTCGACGAGGGCGTCGAGGGTCTCGATCCGGCGGGCGGTCCCGGCGACCGAGTCGCCGCGCTCGAGCGCCGCCTCGGCCCACTCGCGGCCGAAGCCCTTCGAGGCGCCGGTGATGAACCAGGTCTTCGTCATGGTGTGCGTCCTTTCGACAGTGCTGGACGCAACGCCGACGGCTCCGGCTCCCTTCCGGGGCCGGGGACCCTTGACAGCACCGCTCCGAGAGCGGACGACGCGCCGCGGGTGTCCCGTTACCGAGTCGAGACGTGCGCGTTGACACGAACGGCGCCGTCGGGTCTAGCATGACGCAATGTGATCGCTCACATGGCATCACATCTCCGCCCCGATCCCGAGGGCGGCCCTGCATCCACTGCATTCAATGACGAAGGAATCACAGTGACCACAATGAAGCGCGCTCTCATCGCCGGCATCGCCGGCGGAGCGATGATCCTCTCCCTCGCCGCCTGCTCCTCCGGAACCGGTGGCGGCTCAGGCTCGGGATCCGGCGACGGCGGCCTCGTCGGCGTCGCGATGCCGACCAAGTCGTCCGAGCGCTGGATCGCTGACGGCAACAACGTCAAGTCGCAGCTCGAGGAGGCCGGCTATCAGGTCGACCTTCAGTACGCCGAGGACGACATCCCCACCCAGGTCTCGCAGCTCGAGAACATGATCACCAAGGGCGCCAAGGCCCTGATCGTCGCCTCGATCGACGGCACCACCCTCACGAGCGTGCTCGAGGAGGCCAAGGCCAACGACATCCCCGTCATCGCCTACGACCGCCTCATCCGCGACTCCGAGAACGTGGACTACTACGCCACGTTCGACAACTACAAGGTGGGCGTCCAGCAGGCCACCTCGCTCCTCGCGGGCCTCGGTCTCACCGACCTCACCGGCGCGAAGGCCGCCGACGCCCCCGCCGGCCCGTTCAACGTCGAGCTGTTCGCCGGCAGCCCCGACGACAACAACGCCACGTTCTTCTTCAACGGCGCGATGGACACCCTCCAGCCGTACATCGACGACAAGACGCTCGTCGTGAAGTCCGGCGAGACCGACTTCAACACCGTCGCCACGCTCCGCTGGGACGGCGAGGTCGCCCAGAGCCGCATGGAGGACATCCTCACCAAGACGTACTCCGACGGCTCCAAGGTCCAGGGCGTCCTCTCGCCCTACGACGGCCTCAGCCGCGGCATCATCTCGGCTCTGACCGACGCCGGCTACACCGTCGGCTCCGACTTCCCGATCATCACCGGTCAGGACGCCGAGCTCGACTCCGTCAAGGCGATCATCGCCGGCGAGCAGTACGCGACCATCTACAAGGACACCCGCGAGCTCGCCAAGGAGGCCGTGAAGATGGCCCAGGCCGTGCTCGAGGGCACCGAGCCCGAGGTCAACGACACCGACACCTACGACAACGGCAAGAAGGTCGTCCCGTCCTTCCTGCTCGAGCCGGTCATCGTCACCAAGGACCAGATCCAGTCCGTCCTCGTCGACGGCGGCTACTACACCGACGCGGAAGTGAACGGCTAGTCCTCTCTCCTCACCCGAGAAGGAACACCCCGGGAGGGCGCCCACTGGGCGCCCTCCCCCACTACGAAGGAAGGGAGGCGGCGTGACCTCGAACATCCTCGAGATGCGCGGCATCACCAAGACGTTCCCGGGCGTGAAGGCGCTCCAGGACGTCACGCTCAACGCACAGCGCGGCGAAGTCCACGCGATCTGCGGGGAGAACGGCGCCGGCAAGTCGACGCTGATGAAGGTCCTGTCGGGCGTCTACCCGCACGGGACCTACGAGGGCGACATCGTCTTCGAGGACGAGGTGATGCAGTTCGCCAGCATCCGCGACTCGGAGGCGAAGGGCATCGTCATCATCCACCAGGAGCTGGCCCTCAGCCCCTACCTCTCCATCGCGGAGAACATCTTCCTCGGCAACGAGGTGCGCGGCTTCGGCGGCCTGATCGACTGGAACAAGACCAACCAGGAGGCGGCGGCGCTGCTGGCCCGCGTGGGTCTGCGCGAGAACCCGACCACCAAGATCATGGAGATCGGAGTCGGCAAGCAGCAGCTCGTCGAGATCGCGAAGGCGCTCTCGAAGCGGGTCAAGCTGCTCATCCTCGACGAGCCCACCGCGGCCCTGAACGACGAGGACTCGGACCACCTGCTCGACCTGATCCTGCACCTCAAGGAGCAGGGCATCACGTCGATCATCATCAGCCACAAGCTGAACGAGATCAAGAAGATCGCGGACACCGTCACGGTCATCCGCGACGGCAAGACCATCGAGACGATCGCTCACGACGACGTCACCGAGGACCGCATCATCAAGGACATGGTCGGCCGCGACCTCGACCACCGCTACCCGGACCACACGCCGCACATCGGCGAGGAGATCCTGCGCGTGGTCGACTGGACGGCCCACCACCCCCAGGACCCGACCCGCGTCATGGTGGACAAGGTCAACCTGTCAGTCCACCGCGGCGAGATCGTCGGCATCGCCGGGCTCATGGGCGCCGGGCGCACCGAGTTCGCGATGAGCCTCTTCGGCCGCTCCTACGGCAGCCGCATCTCCGGCCAGGTCTTCAAGGCCGGCAAGGAGATCAAGATCCGCAACGTCTCGGAGGCGATCGCCCACGGGCTCGCCTACGCGACCGAGGACCGCAAGCACTACGGCCTCAACCTCATCGACGACATCAAGCGGAACATCTCGCTCGCGTCGCTCGACAAGGTCGCCCGCGGCGGACTCGTCGACGACAACCGCGAGTTCGAGGTCGCCAACGAGTACCGCGGCAGCATGAACATCAAGTCGCCGACCGTGCTCGCCAAGACCGGGAAGCTCTCCGGCGGCAACCAGCAGAAGGTCGTCCTGTCGAAGTGGATCTACTCCGACCCGGACGTCCTCATCCTCGACGAGCCCACCCGCGGCATCGACGTGGGTGCGAAGTACGAGATCTACACCATCATCAACCGGCTCGCGGCGCAGGGTAAGGGGATCATCGTCATCTCCTCCGAGCTGCCGGAGCTGCTCGGCATCTGCGACCGCGTCTACGCGCTGTCGGAGGGCCGGATCACGGGCGAGCTGCCCATCGCCGAGGCGACGCCCGAGGCGGTCCTCACCCTCATGACCCAGGAGAAGCAACGATGACCGATCTGCAGAACGAACCGTCCACCGCGGCCGGTGCGCAGGTGAAGCCCACCGAGAACGCCTTCACGAAGCGCCTCAGCCACGTGCTGGGCGACCTCGGCAAGAACGGCATCTTCATCGCCCTCATCGTGGTGGTGCTGCTGTTCGAGGTGATGACCGGCGGAATCCTCCTCCGCCCCCAGAACATCTCGAACCTGATCGTCCAGAACGGCTACATCCTGATCCTCGCCATCGGCATGGTGATGGTCATCGTGGCCGGGCACATCGACCTCTCGGTCGGCTCGGTCGCGGCGTTCGTCGGAGCGATCTCGGGCGTCTTCGCGGTCAACATGGGTCTCCCGTGGTGGCTGTCGATCATCCTCTCCCTCCTCATCGGCGCCCTGGTCGGAGCGTGGCAGGGCTTCTGGATCGCCTACGTCGGGATCCCGGCGTTCATCGTGACCCTGGCGGGCATGCTGATCTTCCGCGGCCTGGCGCTCGTCGTCCTCGGCAACGCGAACATCGGCTCCTTCCCGACCGAGTACCGCGCGCTGGGCAACGGCTTCCTCACCGACCTGTTCGGCGAGACCGACCTCGACCCGCTGTCGCTCGTCATCGGGGCGCTCGCGATCGTCGCCTTCGCCGTGCAGTCCGTGCGCACCCGCCGCGGCCGCCAGAAGTACGCGCAGAGCGTCGAGCCGGGCGCCTGGTTCGTCACCAAGCTCGTCCTCGTCTCCGTCGTGATCGCGGCCTTCTCCTTCGCGCTGGCCACCTTCAAGGGCATCCCGGTCACCCTGATCGTGCTCGCCGTGCTCGTCCTGATCTACGGCGTGGTCATGAACCGCTCCGTCTTCGGCCGTCACGTCTACGCGATCGGCGGCAACCTGCACGCCGCGGAGCTGTCCGGCATCAAGACCCGCAACGTCACCTTCTGGCTGTTCGTCAACATGGGCGTCCTCGCGGCGCTGGCCGGCCTCGTCTTCACCGCGCGACTCAACCTCGCCGGCCCGAAGGCGGGCGACGGCTTCGAGCTCGAGGCCATCTCGGCCGCGTTCATCGGCGGCGCGGCGGTCCAGGGCGGCGTCGGCACCATCGGCGGCGCGATCATCGGTGGCCTCATCATCGGCGTCCTGAACAACGGAATGTCGATCATGGGCATCGGCATCGAGTGGCAGCAGGCGGTCAAGGGCCTCGTGCTCCTGCTCGCGGTCGCCTTCGACGTCTACAACAAGCGCCGCTCGGGCGGACGCTAGGCCCTGCGGTCGTGCCCGACTGGTCGCGGTTCCTGCCGCTGAGCACCGGGCCCTCGGTCGACGAGACGGGCGTCAGCAACGACTGGCGCCCCCTCGTCGCCGAGAGGCTCGACCGCCTCGCCGTCCTGGCCGCCTCGCCCTCCACCACGGAAGGCGAGGCGGCCAGTGCCGTCTCCCGGGACGCCCTGCTCGGAGAGCTCGTCGTGCGGCTCTCGAGCAGCACCGGCCAGCGCCTCGCGACGCGGATGGGCGCCCGCGAGGCCTCCTCCCCTCCCCCTGCCGCCGAGATCGCCCCGGCCCTGGCCGCTCTCGCCTTCGCTCGCCGCGCCGGCGCCGGTCCCCGCTCGGTCGCCGAGCTGGTCGAGGTCGTCCGCGTCGAGCTCGCCCTCTCCCCCGAGCCGCTCGCCCTCTCCTCCCGCATCACCGGCGGGGTGGCCCTGGACCGCCTGCAGCGCGCGCCGCTCGCGATCCGCGCCGCCGTCCGCGGTCGCACCCTCGCTCCGACCGACGCGGAGTGGGAGCTCGGCTCCGGCCCCGCCCTGCGCGTGCCGGCCGACGCGATCCTCCGCTTCCTGCTCGGCCTCGGGCCCTTCCCCGCCGAGCCGACCGCCTAGGCGGCGCCGCCTCCTGCCCCCGGGCGGAGGCGGCGCCGCGCCGGTCGTAGCATCGGAGGATGACGCGCTCACTGCCGAGAAGCACCCCGTCCGCCCGCTCCGTCGACGCCGAGGGAGTGCTGGCCTTCGTCGAAGGGGTCGAGGCCGCTCCCGGCGTCGAGCTGCACGGCCTGATGGTCGTGCAGGGCGGCGACGTGGTCGCCGAGGGCTGGTGGGCGCCCTACTCGGCCGAGCGGCCGCACCTCTTCTACTCGCTGAGCAAGAGCTTCACCGCGACCGCCGTCGGCCTCGCGGTCGCCGAGGGCCTGGTCGACCTGGACGCCACCGTCCTCTCGTACTTCCCCGAGCTCGACGACGAGATCACCGACCCGCGCTCGCGTGCGGTCCGCGTCCGCCACGTCCTCGCGATGGCGAGCGGCCACTCCGCCGAGACGATCGACCGCGCCGAGGAGACGGATCCGGTCGACCTGGTGCGCGGCTTCCTCCTCCTCCCGCCGGAGCAGGAGCCGGGCAGCGTCTTCGCCTACAACCAGCCCTGCACCTTCGCCGCCGCCGCGATCGTGCAGCGCGTGAGCGGGCAGTCGCTGACCGACTACCTGCGCCCGCGCCTGCTCGATCCGCTCGGCATCGGCGAGGTCGCCTGGCATCGCGACGACTCGGGGCGCGAGCTCGGCTACAGCGGGCTGCACGCCACCACCGAGGCGGCCGCTGCGCTCGGACTGCTGTACCTGCAGGAGGGGCGCTGGGGCGACCGGCGGATCCTCTCGCCGGAGTGGGTCGCCGAGGCGTCCAGCGCGCACGTCCCGACCCACGAGGACGGCGGACCGGACTGGCAGCAGGGCTACGGCTTCCAGTTCTGGCGGTCGCTGCACGGCTACCGCGCGGACGGCGCGTACGGGCAGTTCAGCCTGATCGTGCCCGAGCACGAGCTCGTGATCGCGCTGACCGGCCAGACCTCGGACACGCAGACGCTGCTCGCGCTCGCCTGGGAGCACCTGCTCCCCGCCGTCGGCCGCGGGTCCACGGCGGAGGCCGACGCCCGGCTGGCCGACCGGCTGTCGGAGCTCGCCCTGCCCCCGCTCGAGGGCGCCTCCCCCGCGACCGGGAGCTACACGCCGGTCGGATCGTGGCCCGACGCCGTCGAGGTGACGGCCGACGAGGGCGGCTGGACGCTCGCGCTGATCGAGGGCGACGAGCGCTTCTCCGTGACGCCCGGCGCGGGAGCCTGGACCGTCGACGGGCCGTTCGCGGCGAGCGCCGGACCCTCGGGCGACGGCGTCCTGGTCGACGTCGTGTTCCTCGAGACCCCGCACCGCCTGCACGTCGAGCTCGCTCCCGACCGCACCGCCCGCGTCCGCTGGGAGACGGAGCCGCTGCACGACGGCCCGCTCGCCGGGCTGCGCGCCCCGCGCTGACGGCAGGGCCCGCTCCGCTCATCCGTCGCGAGCGGCCCGTCCGCCCCTCGGCGACGGGCCGTTCGCGACGGATCGAGAGGGGTCGCGCTCGGCCGTGCGGACCGCGCGCATCGGGCGGCGCTCACCGGGGGTCGACCGGAGCCGCTACTTCCCGTCGATCCGGCCGAGGGCGGTTCCGTGGTGTCGGAAGGCGTCCCGCGCGGCGCCCCAGCTCCGCGGATCGACGCCGAGCGCGGTGCGGAGATAGGCGGTGCTCAGCCGCTGCAGCGCGGCGACGCGCTCGGGGTCCGCGTCGGTCGTCTCCGCCACCGAGTCCCCGACGATCCCGCCGAGCGAGTGCTCCGCACCGTGGAGGGTCAGCAGGTCGGAGGCGCCGGGGCTGTGCGTGAAAGCGTCGGTGAACCAGTCGGGGCCGCGCCGCGACATCCGCGACTGGTCACGGTCGCCCGCGACGACCAGGGTCGGTGTGGTCAGCTCGGCGAACGAGGGCCGCAGGAAGGGGAAGCGCTCGCGGGCGAACGGCGCGAGGTCGTCCCCGGCGAGCCCGGTCGCCGCGAGCAGGATCCCGGCGCGGACCCGCTCGTCCGAGAGGTCGGCTCCGGCGGTGCCGTCGTCGTCGAGGACGCGGGCGCCGAGGAGGGCCTGCGCGGTCTGCCCGCCCCAGGAGTGGCCGGCCACGGCGATCCGGGCGCGGTCGATCCGTCCGGCGAGGCCGGGGACGGCCGCCTCGAGGGTGTCGAGCTGATCGAGGGAGCGGGTCAGATCGGCGATCCGCTCCGTCCAGATGCTCGGGAAGACCGGGTGGTCGAAGCCGAAGCCGTTGCGGCGGGAGTCGAGATGGGTGGGCTGGATCACGACGAAGCCGCGGGACGCCCAGAAGGCGGTCAGCGGGGCGTAGCCGTCGAGGTTCCAGCCGTTGCCGTGCGAGAACAGCACGACGGGCAGATCCGACCCCGTCGTCGGGGCCGAGACGCGGACCTCGAGCGGGACCGGGCGGCCGGGGGCGTCGAGCGCGACCGGAGCGAGGGAGACGACGGGGGCGCCGGGTCCGACGACGCGGTCGAGGGAGTCGAGGAGCGGAGTGGTCACGAGGGTCCTTCCTGGGGGGCGGCGCTCTGGCACAATCGTCGGAGCGCTGCTCCGGAACATTGCGGAGCACTGCTCCGGAATGTGGTGGAGTTGCGCTCGGAGACATTACGGAGCGCAGCTCCGAAAAGCAAGGAGAACAGATGAGCGACCGTGTGCCCCGCACGCCCGGCCGACCGCGGACGAGTCGCGACGCACTGCTCGCCGCCGCGGCGACGGTGTTCGTGGCCTCCGGCGTGGACGCGCCGGTCCGCGAGATCGCGGCGGAGGCCGGCGTCGGCGTGGGGACGATCTACCGGCACTTCCCGACCCGCTCGGAGCTCGTGGTCGCCGTCTACCGCCACCAGGTCGAGGCCTGCGCGGAGGCGGGCCCACGGCTGCTCGCCGACAGCGCGACCCCGGAGGCAGCCCTCAGGGCCTGGGTCGCCCACTTCGTCGACCTCCTGGTGACCAAGCACGGCCTCGCCGGTGCGCTCCAGGGCGACAGCGCCGGATCCGACGCCCTGCACACCTACTTCGTGGAGCGGCTCGTCCCCGTCTGCGGCGACCTGCTCGAGGCGGCACGACCCGCCCGGATCCCGGCGTCGAGTCTCAGCGGCTACATGCTCCTCAAGGGCATCGGCAACCTCTGCATCGGCGCCGCCCACGATCCGGACTACGACGCCGACACCCTCGTGCAGGCCCTCGTCACCGGAGCGCTGCAGGCGGATCAGCCCTGATCGCCTCCACGATCCGCTCGACCGCATCCTCGACCGCCGCCCGGCGGCTCGCGTCGTCCTCGCGCTCGGACTCGTGGACGAAGACGGCCCCGCCGCGCCGGGCTCCGCAGTAGTCGATGATCCCGTGCTGGATCTGCGTCAGCAGCGCCTGCTCGTAGCCGTGCCGCTCGTAGGTCCCGGCGGAGTCCCCCGCGACGAGGACGAGGTGGACGGTCAGGGCGCCGAGCCTGCGCTGCGTGCCGTGGACGGGGTCGATGTCGAAGGCCCAGCCGGCGAGGAAGACGCGGTCGAACCAGCCCTTCAGCAGCGCGGGCATCGACCACCAGTAGACGGGGAAGACGAGCACGAGATGGTCGACAACGTCGAGCCGGCGCTGCTCGCGGAGGACGTCGTCGGGAACCGGGCCGACACCGCGGTAGCGGTCCCGGTCGGCCGCGCCGAACCGCGGGTCGAAGCCCTCGGCGTCGAGGTCGGCCGTCTCCACTCCGTCGGGGCCGAGCTCGTACCGCAGCCGCCGGGCGAGGGCGGCGGTGAGGGAGTCGCGGTCGGGGTGCGCGGTGACGAGGAGGGTGCTCACCGCTCCAGTGAACCGCACCCGCCCTGCGGCACCCTGGCAGGATGACCCGGTGACTCCGCACCGCTCCCCCCGCCGCCCCGACGTCGTCTCCGTCGAGCTCGTCGGCGGACCGGAGCCGCTCGAGCTCGCCCTGCACGAGCACGACCCCGAGTGGTCCGCCCTGTTCGAGGAGCACCGGCGGCGCATCCTCGAGGCCGTCCCGGGCGTGCGGGTCGAGCACATCGGCTCGACCTCCGTCCCGGGCCTGCCCGCGAAGCCGATCGTCGACGTGCTGGTCGTCGTGCCCGACGTCACGGCGGAGGAGGACCACGTCGCGCCGCTGCTCGAGGCCGGCTACGTCCTGCGCACCCGCGAGCCCGGGCACCGGCTCGTCCGCACGCCCGGACGGGACGCCCACGTCCACGTCTACGAGGAGGGTCATCCCGCGATCGACGCGTACCTCCTCCTGCGCGACCGGCTGCGCACCGACCCGGCCGACCGCGAGCTCTACCGCAGCACGAAGGCGTCTCTCCTCCTCCGGCGCTGGGAGGACGGGAACGACTACGCCGAGGCGAAGTCCGCCGTGATCGCGGCCATCCTTGAGCGCGCGAGATCCTCGCAGCCCTGAGATCGATATCCGGAAGAACTGAGCGGGCTCGACAGCGCTCGCCAGGCGGTCGGCGGCTAGGCCGCACCGCACGTTCGATCGCCTCGAGCCCTCCGGCTCGGGGGCGATCGCGGTTCGGGCGTCGGAGCTTCCGAATGTCCATATGTGAAAACCTAGGGGTATTAGGATCAACGCGTGCCCCGTCGCTCCCTCACCCGCTCCGCCGTCATCGATCGCGCCGCCGCGATCGCCGACGCCGATGGTCTCGCCGCCGTGACCCTGGCCGCCGTCGCCCGCTCGCTCGAGGTGCAGACGCCGAGCCTCTACACGCACGTCCGCGATCTCGCCGCACTCCGCGACGGCGTCACGGTCCTGGCCCTCGACGAGCTGTCCGACCGCATCGCCGTCGCGATCGCCGGACGCTCCGCCCGGGAGGCGCTGGACGGCTTCGCCGACGCCCACCGCTCCTTCGCGCGCGAGCGGCCGGGCCTGTGGGAGTCGCTGCAGCGCACTGCGGGGCCGGACGCGGTCGCCGCCCCGGCCGCCCGCCGCGTCGTGCAGCTCACAGATGCGGTCCTCCTCGGCTACGCGATCCCCGCCGAGGACCGGGTGCACGCCGTCCGAGTGACGGGCGCCGCTCTGAACGGCTTCCTCACCCTCGAACGGCTCGGGAGCTTCGCGCACAGCAGCCCGACCCCCGCGCAGTCGTGGAGCGAGCTCCTCGCCTGCCTGCACTTTCTTTTCAGCCACTGGACCCGCCGGAAGGACATCCCCGCATGATCAGCACACCCCTCACGGAACGGCTCGTCCACGGCGCGATCGAGCTGGAGGAGGTGCCCCGCGGAGTCCGGCCGCACCGCCTCCCCCGCGCGGTCCGCGAGCGCGATGCGGATGCGCAGCTCCTGCTGATGGAGGCGCAGCCCTCGGGTGTCCGGATCTCCTTCGTCACCGAGGCGCGACGGATCGAGCTCGACGTGCACGCGACACGGGTCGCCTATCGGGGGCTGCCCCGGCCGCGCGGCGCAGTCGACGCGGTCGTCGACGGCGAGATGACCGCCTCCCACGCGCTCACCGGAGGCGACGCGATCGAATTCGACCTCGCGACCGGTGACCGGGCCCTCCTCCCCGGACCTCTCGACACGGTCGGGCTCGACCTCCCGGCCGGGCCGTCTCGCGTGGAGCTGCTCCTCCCGCACAACGAGGCGGTGGACCTCGTGGCCCTGCGCTCCGACGCACCGCTCGAACCCGCGCCGCTCTCCGGCCCCGTCTGGCTGCACCACGGCAGTTCGATCAGCCAGGGCTCGAACGCGGCGCGCCCCTCGGGCATCTGGCCGGCCGTGGCCGCCCGGGCGAGCGGCGCCCGCCTGGTGAACCTCGGCTTCGGCGGGAGCGCACTCGTCGACCCCTTCACCGCTCGCGTGATGCGGGACACTCCTGCCGACCTGATCAGTGTCGCGCTCGGCATCAACCTCGTGAACCTCGACGGCATGCGCCGCCGCACCTTCGTGCCGGCGGTGCACGGCTTCCTCGACACGATCCGCGAGGGCCATCCCGCGACGCCGCTGCTCCTCGTCACTCCGCTCTTCTGCGGGATCCACGAGGACACGCCGGGGCCGGGCGACGTCGATCCCGCGTCCTTCACGACCGGGGCGCCGCGCTTCGTCGCGACCGGCGACCCGGGCGACACCGCGAACGGACGGCTGACCCTGCGGATCGTCCGCGAGGCGCTGGCCGAGGTCGTCGCCGCGCGCTCCGACGACCCGGACCTGCGACTGCTCGACGGGCTCGCGCTCTACGGGCCGGACGACGCCCAGCGGCTCCCGCTCCCGGACGGCCTGCACCCGGATCCGGAAGCGCACGAGCTCATCGGCCGCCGGTTCGCGGAGCTCGCCTTCGGCCCGGGCGGGGCGTTCGCGCCGGAGCGCTGAGCGGCCAAGACGGAGCCCGGGCGGCCGTCCGACGCCCGGCCGTCGGTCGATCAGGATGTTGACGTCATCAGACCCTCGTGGAAGCCTGATGTTTGCGTGAACATGCGCGAAGTCCCCGGTGCAAAGGAGCACAGCATGACGTCTCGACCACGAACGGCCGCCGCGGCGGTGGCCGCGCTGCTCGTCGCAGCACTCCTGGGGACAGGAGCGCAGTCGGCCTCGGCCGCCGTGGCCACGGATCCCGACGACGGAGTGCCGCGCACCTCGACGCCCGTGACCTACACCGACCACCCGGCGGTCCAGGACCCGGGCAGCACCGCGGCCGGCTACTTCCAGCCCTACTGGTACGACACCGACGGCCGCCACATCCAGGCGCACGGCGGCCAGATCGTCACCGTCGAGGAGGGCGGTCAGCAGGTCCAGTACTGGTACGGCGAGGACCGCACGAAGGGCTACTGGAACAGCCCCGGAGTCGCGGTCTACCGCTCCACCGACGGCCACAACTGGGAGAACAAGGGCACCGCGCTGCGCAGCGTCTCGGCTCCGGCCGACCTCGAGGCCCCCTACTTCGACGCGCTCTACGACACCGTCGACGGCTCCGGAGCCCCTCGCGCCGACCGCATCGCGGAGCTCGACTACCACCTCGACACGACGCAGGCCTCGCCGAACACCGCCATCTTCGAGCGCCCCAAGGTCCTCTTCAACGAGAAGACCGGCAAGTGGGTCATGTGGTGGCACTCCGACGGCCGGACCACGCCGGGCGGCAGCACCTACGCGCGCTCGATGGCGGGAGTCGCCGTCTCGGACAGCCCGACCGGGCCCTTCACGCT
This sequence comes from Rathayibacter sp. AY1C4, assembly GCF_002932195.1. Lineage (NCBI taxonomy): Bacteria > Bacillati > Actinomycetota > Actinomycetes > Micrococcales > Microbacteriaceae > Rathayibacter > Rathayibacter sp. AY1C4. The sequence continues at coordinate 21,686 of NZ_PSWE01000040.1, forward strand.
CCAGGGCGTCTACCGCCTCTACAACCGCACGGACTACAAGGCCTGCACCACCTCCGCCGTTCCCGGGCAGGCGCGGGACATGACCGTCTTCCAGGACGAGGACGGCACCGCGTACATCTCCTACTCCTCCGAGGAGAACTACTCGCTCTACGTGGCGAAGCTCGACGCCGACTACACCAACGTCGAGCGGACCACCACGACCGACACCCTCGACGCGAACCAGTACTCGGCCGACGGGACGTACCCCTACGTCTTCGCCGACGGTGCGGCCGGAGCACCGGTGCGCGGCACCGACTTCCAGATCGTGAAGGAGTGCGGACACCTCGAGGCGCCCGCGATCTTCGCCAACGGCGGCAAGTACTACACGATCGCCTCCGGGGCGACCGGCTGGGCGCCGAACCCGCAGACCTACTACACCGCCGACTCGATCCTCGGCGCGTGGACCCGCGGAGTCGAGAAGGGTGACGCCGACGAGAACGTCGCCTACAACGCGATCCCGGAGGGCGGCGACGGCCTGCTCTCGATCGGCGACTCCCGCAAGACGACCTTCGGCTCGCAGTCGACGAACGTCCTCACGCTCGCTCCCGGGAAGTACGTCTACATGGGCGACCGGTGGAACGAGGGCAAGTCGGACTCGACCTACGTCTGGCTCCCGATGACGGTCGGTGAGAACGGCCGCCTCGAGATGCGGAACCCGGCTCAGGAGGACCCGGCGCGCTGGGGATCCGGCTGGAACCTCTCCTACTGGGACGACAAGGGGGTCGGCGAGGGCGTGTGGTCGGTCGTGGACGCTCGACTGCCGAAGCAGGTCCGCCGCGGCGCCGACATCGCCGCCGCGCTCCCCTCGACGGTCTCGGTCGCGAGCAACGGCTCGACCCGCGACGTCGCCGTGACCTGGGCCGCCCCCGGCCCCGCCGAGCTCGGCACGGTGCAGGTGACGGGCACGCTCGCCGCCGACGCCGGATTCTCCTCCGGCCGCCGCTTCACCCGCACGATCGAGGTGGCGGAGCCGGGCATCGCGAACCTCGCTCCCGGAGCCTCGGTCGCGGTCTCGAGCCGCACGGACCTCGCCGGCAAGCTCATCGACGGCGACGTCAAGGGCAAGGGCTGGGACGACTGGTCCTCGGCCGGCTACCCGCGCGACAGCCGCCTCTCCTTCTCCTGGGGCGCGGCGCAGAACCTCGACTCGGTGACGGTCAGCACCTACAAGGACGGTGCGACCGCCACCTGGCCGTCGAGGATCGAGGTCGAGTACCAGGTGAACGGCGCATGGACGACTTCCTCCGTCGCCACCACCCTCAGCCAGGCCGCGACCGGATCCGCCCCGACGGCGATCCTCGACCTGTCCTCCCTGCCCGACACCACGGGCCTCCGCCTGCACCTCACCAGCGCGGCGAACACGTGGCAGTCGGTCTCGGAGGTGCAGATCTGGGGCACCGCGCCGCCGACGAACGTCTGCCGCGTTCCCGGGGCCGCGGTCTCGGCGTCGTTCAGCCAGACGAAGTACGCGACCCTCCCCGCGAAGAACGCCTGCGACGGCAACGTGAGCACCCCCTGGTCGACCTGGACCGACGGCACCTTCGCCGGCAGCGCCGAGTTCACGCTGACGAACACCGAGGCGCACCGCGTCGCCGGGCTCACCTTCACCAACACCGAGGGCACCCTGGCGTCGGTGAGCGTGGCCTACCGCGCCGAGGACGGCACCTGGAAGCCGACCACCGCGCAGAACGTCGCTCCGGCGGCGAACGGCACGCTGACCACGATCCCGTTCGCGGCGGTCTCGGCCACCGGCCTGAAGCTGACCTTCTCCACGCCGGGCTCGTTCCTCAAGATCGGCGAGATCGTCGTCCCCGAGGCGGCCGCCCCGGCGCTGACGGTGCCGGTGACCGTGACGTCGCGCTGTGTGGCCGGGAAGGCGGTGCTGACTGTCCTCGCCAAGAACGGCGGCACCGCTCCGATCGACGTCGCGATGGCCTCGGCCTACGGCTCGAAGACGGTCACCGCGGTGGCCGGGGGCGCGAGCGGATCGGCCGCATTCACCACCCGCCTGGCGAGCATGCCGGGCGGCCAGGTGACGGTGACCGCCACGGCGGGCTCCGAGACCCTCGCGCAGACGGTGGCCTACCCGGCCCGCGTCTGCTGAGCGCACGGCGGCCGGTCGACCGGCCGTGACGGAGGAGGGAGTGCCCGTGGGCGCTCCCTCCTCTGCATGTGCGGCACATCATCCGAGGCGCAGGGCGAGTGCGGGCTCGAGGCGCGCGGCTCAGGGCTCCAGATGCCGAAGGACGTGCCGGGCCTGGGCGGGAGCGCCGTCACGTCGATCTCCGCGGGCGGGAAGGAACAGCCGCTCCCCCGCAGGCGCTCCCCGAGAAGGAGATCGGTCGCCTGATCGATCCGGCTCAGCGCCGCCTCGTCGAGGAGGTGGGCGCACGAGAATGGCCGAGCCCGCTGGCGCGCTCCGCGGCACTCCACCCGGAAGCGGGGGTGCAGAGCTCTTCACGCTCCTGGTAGTAATCACAGGCGGGCGCATCGCAGAGCCCGCAGAACTGGACCGTCCGTGACCCGCACCACCCGCGCTCTCGCCGCGTTCGTCCCGACGACGACCCTCGTGCTCTCCGTGGTGTTCGCCTCCGCCGCACTCGCGCCCGAGGCGATGACCGCCCCGGAAGCGGTGTCGACGCCGACCGCCGCCTCGCCCGCGGAGGATGCGGCGGCGACTGCGGACCCCTCCGCTCCCGGTGCGGGATCCGGCGCCTCCGACCGCCGCTCCTCGAGCCCCTCCTCCGCGGACCCCGTCGACCCCGCGCAGCCGACGACCGGCTCCTCCGCAGGCCGTCCCCGCACCGCCCACGGGCGCCCTCTCGTACGCTCTCGGCTTCCTCGCG
>NZ_PSWE01000041.1:0-24083 GCF_002932195.1 Rathayibacter sp. AY1C4
GGGTCTCGAGGGGCGGGCTGCGCCCGCTGCTCGATCAGCAGGAGGGCGCCGCTCAGGCCTCGACCCAGGTCCAGGTGCCGGCCGGGCCGTCGACCGAGACCTCGCCGCCGGTGCGCGTCACGGTGAAGACCGTCTCGTCCCCCGTGTCGTGCGCGACGACCCGGACCGGCGTCGCCCCGTCCGGCCCCGGGAAAACCCTCAGCTCGAGCCCGTCGAGGTAGTCGTACTCGGCCGAGTCCTGGCGGGCCCCCACCGGGATCACCGCACCCTCGCGCACGTACAGCGGCAGCGAGTCGAAGCCGTGGACCTCACGACGCCACTCCCCCGTCGAGACGATCCGCTCGCCCGTCCACCAGCTCGTCCACGTCCCGCGCGGGAGGTAGAACTCGACCGTGCCGTCCTCGGTGAACACCGGAGCGACGAGCAGGTCGTGCCCGAGCAGGTACTGCGTGTCGAGGTGGGCGGCGCTGCGGTCGTCCTCGAACTCGAGCGCCATCGGGCGCATGATCGGGACGCCGGTGCTCGCCGCCTCCGCCCCCGCCGCGAAGAGGTAGGGCAGCAGCGAGAGCTTCAGCCGGGTGAAGAGCCGGGTGACCTCCACGGCCTCCTCGTCGAACGCCCACGGCACGCGCACCGAGGAGGATCCGTGCAGCCTCGAGTGCGAGGAGAGCAGGCCGAACGCGAGCCAGCGCTTGAACACTCCGGGATCGGGCGTGCCCTCGAAGCCGCCGATGTCGTGCGCCCAGAAGCCGAACCCGCCCAGCGCGAGCGAGAGGCCTCCGCGCAGGGTCTCGGCCATCGACACGTAGGAGGAGGTGTTGTCCCCGCCCCAGTGCACCGGCAGCGCCTGCCCGCCGACCGTGGCGCTGCGGGCGAAGAGGACCGCGCGGCCCTCGCCGAGCTCCTGCTCGAGCACCTCGTGCACCGCGCGGTTGTAGAGCTGGGTGTACCAGTTGTGCATGGCCTCGGGGTCGGTCCCGTCGGCCCAGACGACGCCCTCCGACGGGATCCGCTCGCCGAAGTCGGTCTTGAAGGAGTCGACGCCCTGGCGCACGAGGACGCGGAGCTTCTCCTGGAACCAGGAGGTCGCCTCCGGATTCGTGAAGTCGATCAGCGCCATGCCGGCGACCCACATGTCCCACTGCCAGACGTCGCCGGAGGCCGTTCTGAGCAGGTAGCCCTTCTCGCGCCCCTCGGCGAACAGCGGCGACGCCTGCGCGATGTACGGATTGATCCAGACGCAGGTGTGCAGCCCGCGCTCGTGCAGGCGGGCGAGGATCCCCTCGGGGTCCGGGAAGGTGCGCGGGTCCCACTCGAGGTCGGTCCACTGGAACTCGCGCATCCAGAAGCAGTCGAAGTGGAACGCCGACAGCGGCAGCTCCCGCTCCGCGAAGCCGTCGATGAAGGAGTTCACCGTCTCCTCGTCGTAGCTCGTGGTGAAGCTGGTCGTCAGCCAGAGCCCGTAGCTCCAGGCGGGGACGACGGAGGGGCGGCCAGCGAGACCGGTGTAGCGCCGCAGCACGTCCTTCTTCGTCGGGCCCTGGATCACCAGGTACTCCAGCGCCTCGCCACCGACCGAGAACTGCACGCGCTCGACCGCCTCGGAGCCGATCTCGAACGAGACGAGGCCGGGATCGTTGACGAGCACGCCGTAGCCGCGGCTGGAGAGGTAGAACGGGACGTTCTTGTAGGCCTGCTCGGAGGAGGTGCCGCCGTCGGCGTTCCACACGTCCACCGTCTGGCCGTTCTTCACGAAGGGGCCGAAGCGCTCGCCGAGCCCGTAGACCAGCTCGCCGACGCCGAGGTCGAGCTGCTCGTGCAGGTAGGCGGCTCCGTCCGGTCCGGTCAGGTAGCCCTGCGCCTTGTGCCCGGACCCGGTGAGGCGCGTGCCGGTCGAGGTGTCCCAGAACTCCAGCGACCACGGAGCGCCCTGCCTGATCCGGACCTCGAGGTCGCCGGTGCGCAGCACGCCTCCGGACTCCGTCACCTCCGCCGCTCCGACGTCGCCCTCGGCCAGCTCGAAGCCGGGGCGGGAGGCCGTCCCGCGCCAGTGCTCGATCCGCACCCGCGCGACCCCCTCGGCCGGCGAGGACACCGTGACCGTGAGCGCCGGCCGGTTGAGGACGTCGCCGCGGCCCTGGATGACCTGGGTCGGGGCGATCACCTCGAGCGAGGTGCCGTCGGTGCGGATGTCGTACGCCTCCTGCGCGAACAGGGGCGTGAATCCGGCCCGCGTCTGCCAGAACCCGTCGGTGAACTTCATGGGGGTGCCTTTCGATGGCGCGCCGGCGGATCCCGCGAGGGAGGCGCCGACGGAGGGAGAGAGGGCTACTTGACCGCGCCGGCGGTGATGCCGCGGGTGAGGGTGCGCTGGAAGATCAGGAAGAAGATCAGCGTCGGGAGAAGGCCCAGGAGAGCGCTCGCGCTGGTCGTGGTGACGTCCATGATCTTGTCGCCCTGGAGGCTCGAGATCGCGATCGGGACGGTCTGCGTCGCGTCGCTCACCAGGAAGACCAGCGGGATGAGGAACTCGTTCCAGGTCCAGATGAAGAAGAAGATCATCAGCACCGAGAGGGTGGGCCGCGAGATCGGGACGATCACCCGGATGAGGACCTGCCACTTCGAGGCGCCGTCGAGAGCCGCGGCCTCGAGGATCTCCTTCGGGAAGGTGCCGTAGACGCTCGAGAGCAAATAGGTGCCGAACGCCGACTGGATGACGGTGAAGATGACGATGACCGACAGCTGGGTGTCGTAGATCCCGACCGCTTTGAACATGTAGTACAGCGGGTAGAGCAGGGCCTCCTGCGGGAGCATGTTCGCCAGCAGGAACAGGACGATGATCCAGCTCCGGCCGCGGACCCGGCCGATGCCGATCGCGTAGGCGTTCAGCACCGAGAGGGCGACGGCGAGGATCGCGACCGACCCCGAGATGAGGATCGAGTTGCCGAGCTTCTCGGGGAAGTCGACGCGGCTCCAGAAGGTCGAGAGGCCGTCGAAGGAGAGGCCGGTCGGGAAGGCGAGCGGGCCGTTCGCCGAGTACTCCGCGGGGGTCTTGAAGGAGTTGAGCAGGATCAGCAGCACCGGGCTGATGATCACGAGCCCGATCACCACGGCGACGGCGAGGATCACCCAGTCGCCGAGGGTGCGCTTCGTCGTGCCCTTCGCGGGCTTGGCGGGACGGGAGGACGAGAGGTCCGCGTCCTCCGTGCCGGCCTGGGTGAGGGGCAGGGTCTCGATGGCCGACATCAGCGGGCTCCTTCGCTGCGCTCGACGCGCTCCTGGGCGCGGATGAACAGCACGGCGAGGATCACGATGACGATCGTGAGCGCGGTCGCGATGGTGGCGCCGTAGCCCACCTGCTGCTTCTGGAAGAACTCGGTGTACGAGTAGTAGGAGGGGACGATCGTGGAGTCGCCGGGGCCGCCGCGGGTCAGGGCGTAGATCGGGCCGAAGACCTTCAGCGCGGCGATGGTGCAGGTGAGGGTGACCACGAAGATCTCGGGCCGGATGATCGAGACCGTGATCCAGCGGAAGCGCTGGAACCAGTTCGCCCCGTCGAGCTCCGCCGCCTCGTAGAGCTCGGGGTCCACGCGCTGCAGCGCCGCCATGAAGATGACGACCGGGTAGCCCAGCTGCACCCAGATCATCACGACCATGATCGAGAGCATCGCGGTGTCCGGCTTGCCGAGCCAGTCGTGCGAGAGGGAGCCGAGCCCGACGGCCTCGAGGATCGAGTTCAGCGCGCCGTTGTCGGGCCGGAGGATCCAGCCGATGACGATCGCGGCGATGACGGTCGGCAGGATCTGCGGGAGGTAGTAGGTGGCGCGGAGGAAGCTCGCCAGGCGCCCGCCGAACTTCTTGCCGACGAGATCGAAGAGGATCGCCGCGAGCAGGAGCCCGAGGATCGTGGGGACGATCACCATCGCGATGATCATGTAGACCGAGTTGAGGAACGAGGTCCAGAACTGGTCGTCGCCCATCAGCTCGATCCAGTTGTCGAGGCCGATGAAGATCGGCGGCTTGATGCCGCGCCAGGACGTGAAGCTGATGTAGACGTTCCAGATCAGCGGGATCAGCACGATGAACGTGAAGAGCACGAACCCGGGGATCAGGTAGAGCCAGTAGCCGCCGGAGCGCTTCTCGCGGGGCGGCGTCGTGGGAGTCGGCGCGCTCTCCGCGCGACGAGGTGCTGTCGTCGCCATGGGTACTCCTAGGTCGGACGGGGTAGTTGGGTGCTGCCGCGGGATGCCGCTCCGGTACGGAGGCGACGGCGTGTCGCGAACCGGAGCGGCATACCGCGGTGGGGTGGAGGCTCGGCGGTGTTCGTGCGACCCCCTCGAGGGGTCGCCGTCACGTCCTCAGGTCTTCCGCTGCCGTTCCGCGCCTGCAGGCGCGGAGTCGGCCGCCTCGGCCGACATCACGTGACGCTTCCGAGTCACTTGATGTCGGCGACTCCGTCGTCGTACTTGGCCTGGAGGTCGGAGAGCATGGCGGACTCGTCGGAGGAGCCGTTGATGAGCTCCTGCGTGGCGGCGACCAGGTCGTCGTAGAAGGTCGCGGTGGGCCAGTCGGGGTAGAAGGAGAGCTGGTCGCCGTCGACGACCGTCTTCCACTGCGAGAGCAGCGCCTTGCTCTTCTCGTCGGTGATGGCGCTCTCGTCGACGACCAGCGGGATGCCTCCGTTGTTGCCGATGAGGTTCTGGATCTCGGGTCGCATCGTGATGTCGATCCACTTGTAGGCGAGGTCCTTGTTCTTCGCCGTCTCCGGGATCACCCAGAGGTTGCCGGCGGAGCCCATCGTGAACTCGGCGCCCGGGAAGAGGAACGTGTCCCACTCGAATCCGGTGATCTCGGTCTTGAAGCGGCCGAACCACCAGGAGCCCGAGAAGAAGATCGGGTACTCGCCCGAGATGAAGGCCGTGCCCGCGTCCTCCGCCTTCAGCCCGGAGGCGTCGGCCGAGAAGTAGCCCTTGTCGACGTAGGTCTTCAGCTGGTCGGCCGCGTAGCTCCAGGCCGCGTCCTCGAAGTCGACCTCGCCCGTGTAGGTCTGGTAGTCGGTGATCCAGGAGCGGTCGGCCTTCAGCAGCGCGAGCTGGTAGAAGAGCTGCTGCAGCGGGTACTCGGCGCCGGCCTCGGCCAGCGGGGTGATCCCCTTGGCCACGAAGGCGTCGAGGACGGCCGTGAACTCCTCGTAGGTGGTGGGGACCTCGAGGCCGTTCGCGGCGAAGGCGTCCTTGTTGTAGTAGACGAAGGTGAACTCGCCGTAGTTGGGGATGCCGTACCAGGAGCCGGAGCCCATGATCCCGTTCTCGTCGTACTTCGCGGTGGTCTGCAGCGCGCCGGGGATCAGCGAGTCCCAGCCGTAGAACGCGACCGCCTCGTCGAGGTTGGTGCGCAGGCCCTGGCTCGAGAGGAGTCCGCTGGTCGCGTTGCCCTTGTTGTACTCGACGACGTCGGGTGCCGAGTTGGAGTTGAAGATCTGGCTGGCGCCGGTGCGCAGCTGCTCGAAGGCCTTGAACTCGTACGCGATCTCGGCCCCCGTCTCCTGGGTGAAGATGTCGCGGGCGGCGAGCCACGCGATGCCGCGGTCGCTGTCGGGCGTCTCGAAGTCCCAGAGGGTGAGGGTGCGGCCGGCGCCGTCGACCGTGGTCGAGAGCGCATCGGAGCCGGCGTCGGAGCCGCCACCGGAGCAGGCGGCCAGCGCGAACATCGCGCTGAGGCCGACTCCGCCGGCGAGGAGGTTGCGCCGGCTGAGACCGGCGGTCGGGCGGTGGAAGGCGGAGCGGGATCGGAGCGACATTGCGGTGGTTCTCCTTCGAACGGTGCGGTGGTGCTGCGGAGGTGGTGCAGGGAGCGCTCTCTCGCGGAGGCGCGGTGTCGAAGCGTTTCGACAGTGCGCAGAGCCGGAGCGGGCGGGAAGAGGGTGGAGGACTAGAGGGAGGCCGGCGCGAGAGTGCCGGACGGGACCGCCGGCACCGGAGCGCCGGTCGGAGCGACCGCGAGGGATCCGCGGTCGACGTAGGAGGGCGGGAGCAGCTCGACGCCGACGGTGCGGCCGGAGTCGATCTGCTGGAGGGTCCGCGCGACGGCCGCTCGGCACATCGCGTCGAACGGGAGGGGAAGACTGCTGGTGGGGACAGGGAGGGCGCCGCCGTCGTAGCTGGCGCAGGCCGCCAGGATCGACAGGTCACCGGGGACGGAGAGGCCGCGCTCGAGGACGCGCTCGATCGCCGCCTCCGCCACGGGCTCGTTGCAGTGCAGCACGAGCGCGGTGGGCGGGACGGGTGCGGCGAGGATCGCGTCGATCGCGGCCTGTGCGCTCGGGCGGCCGATGTGCGGGCGCTCGACCGCGATCTCGACTCCGAGCGCTGCGGCCTCGGCGCGGAACGCCTCGTCGAAGCGGCGGACGAAGCCGGCGTTGCGGTCGGTGTAGGACTGCGGGTGCTCGAGCAGGCCGAGCGAGCGGTGGCCCAGCTCGGCGAGCCGGCGGACGCTCTGGCGGGCGGCCTCGGCGAAGTCGAGGTCGACGCAGGCGAGATCGTGGGAGTCGGCGGGCACGCCGATGAAGGTGGCGGGGACCCCGGCCGCGCGGATCAGCTCGGCGCGGTCGTCGTCGTCGTCGACGCCCATCAGGACGATGCCGTCGACGAGCGAGGAGGAGGACACGCGCCCGATGCCGCTGGACGCCTCGTCGGTGACGAGCAGCAGGACGTCGTAGTCCGACTCCCGGGCGCGCTCGAGCACCTCGGTGACGAAGCGCATGTGGGTCGGCAGATGCAGCTCGCCGCGCATCGGGGCGGAGAGGGCGAGGATGTGGGTCCGCGCCCCGGCGAGCATCCGGGCTCCCGCGTGGGGCCGGTAGCCGAGCTGGCGCACCGCGTCGTCGACGCGCTGCCGGGTGGAGGCGGCGATCGAGCGCTTGCCGGAGAGGGCGTAGGAGACGGTGCTGATCGAGACTCCGGCAGCGCGGGCCACATCGTGGATGGTCGCCATGGCTCCTCCTGCCGGACGTCGTCGTCGGTCGCGGTCGAGCTTCGAAGCGCTTCGACCGGTCGTGCTGGAGCGACTGTACGCACAGTCGAAGCGCTTGCGCAAGCGATCCTCGCGACGTCCTCCCCGGGCGTCGGCCCGCTCCGCGAGCGGTTCCGCGGCATGAGCGGGCGGCACCCGCGAGGGGCCGGAGGGCGACGCGCCGGGCTTTCCGCTCGTTGCGCCTCCCGGCCCTCAGGGGATATGTTGGGCTCAACAACAATTCGGCGACGTCGCCGGAAAGGATTCGGATCCCATGTCCCTGACCCCCACCCGCGCCGACAAGTTCTCGTTCGGCCTCTGGACCATCGGCTACAACGGGACGGACCCGTTCGGCGGCCCGACCCGCGAGCCGCTCGACGTCGTCCACGCGGTCGAGAAGCTCGACGAGCTCGGCGCCTACGGCCTCACCTTCCACGACGACGACCTGTTCGCCTTCGGCTCCACCGACGCCGAGCGCCAGACCCAGATCGACCGCCTCAAGGGCGCGCTGGAGTCCACCGGCCTCATCGTGCCGATGGTCACCACCAACCTCTTCAGCGCCCCGGTCTTCAAGGACGGCGGCTTCACCTCGAACGACCGCGACGTCCGCCGCTTCGCGCTGCGCAAGGTCCTCCGCAACATCGACCTCGCCGCCGAGCTGGGCGCGAAGACCTTCGTCATGTGGGGCGGCCGCGAAGGCGCCGAGTACGACTCCGCCAAGGACATCCGCGCGGCGCTCGAGCGCTACCGCGAGGCCGTCAACCTGCTCGGCGACTACGTCACCGACAAGGGCTACGACATCCGCTTCGCCATCGAGCCCAAGCCGAACGAGCCCCGCGGCGACATCCTGCTGCCGACGCTCGGCCACGCGATCGCGTTCATCGACTCCCTCGAGCGCCCCGAGCTCGTCGGCGTGAACCCCGAGGTCGGCCACGAGCAGATGGCGGGCCTGAACTTCACCGCCGGCATCGCCCAGGCGCTGTACCACGGCAAGCTCTTCCACATCGACCTCAACGGCCAGCGCGGCATCAAGTACGACCAGGACCTGGTCTTCGGCCACGGCGACCTGCACAACGCGTTCTCGCTCGTCGACCTCCTCGAGAACGGCGGCCCCGGCGGCGTCCCGGCCTACGACGGCCCGCGCCACTTCGACTACAAGCCCTCGCGCACCGAGGACGAGACCGGAGTCTGGGACTCGGCCGCAGCGAACATGCGCACCTACCTGCTGCTCAAGGAGCGCGCCGCGGCCTTCCGCGCCGACCCCGAGGTGCAGGAGGCGCTGGCCGCCGCCAAGGTCGCCGAGCTCTCCACCCCGACGCTGAACGAGGGCGAGTCGTACGACGACCTGCTCGCGGACACCGCCTCGTACGAGTCGTTCGACGCCGACGCCTACCTCGGCGGCAAGGGCTTCGGCTTCGTGCGCCTCCAGCAGCTGGCCACCGAGCACCTGCTCGGCGCCCGCGGCTGACCCGCACCCCCTGAGCCCGCGGTCCGCCGCGGGACGACCTGAGACGGACGAGATCCCCTGCACCCGCACGGGGTCTCGTCCGTTCTCCTGCATCCGGCCCGGTTCCGCACCGGACGCCCGAACCCGCACCCCCCAACGAAAGAGGACAGCGATGACGCTCGTCGCAGGGATCGACTCGTCGACCCAGAGCTGCAAGGTGGTCGTCCGCGACCTCGACACCGGCGCCGTGGTGCGCACCGGCCGGGCGAGCCATCCGGACGGCACCGAGGTCGATCCGGCCGCGTGGTGGGAGGCGCTGCAGCTCGCCCTCGCCGACGCCGGCGGGCTCGACGACGTCGCCGCGATCTCGGTCGGCGGCCAGCAGCACGGCATGGTCGTCCTCGACGAGAGCGGCGCCGTCATCCGCCCCGCTCTGCTCTGGAACGACACCCGCAGCGCGCCCGCCGCCGCCGCGCTCATCGAGGAGCTCGGAGCCGGGGCCTGGGCGGAGCGGACCGGATCGGTGCCGGTCGCCTCCTTCACCGCCACCAAGCTCCGCTGGCTGCGCGACGCCGAGCCCGAGAACGCCGCCCGTGTCGCCGCCGTCGCGCTCCCCCACGACTGGCTGACCTGGCGCCTGCTCGGCTACGGCCCCGACTCCGCCCGCGGTCCGCAGCTCGACGCGCTCACGACCGACCGGTCCGACGCGTCCGGCACCTCGTACTGGGGAGCGGACGGCTACGACCTCGACCTGCTCGAGCGCGCCCTCGGCCACCGCCCGCTGCTCCCCCGCGTGCTCGGCCCCTCGGAGGAGGCGGGCCGCACCGAGAGCGGACTCGTCGTCGGCCCCGGCGCGGGCGACAACGCGGGCGCCGCGCTCGGCCTCGGCGCCGGCCCCGGCGACGTGGTCGTCAGCATCGGCACGAGCGGCACCGTCTTCGCCGTCACGGACGACCCGGTGCGCGACGCCTCCGGGACCGTCGCCGGCTTCGCCGATGCGAGCGGGCGCTTCCTGCCGCTGGTCGCGACGCTCAACGCCGCGCGCGTGCTGGCCTCGACCGCGACCCTGCTCGGCAGCGACTTCGACGAGTTCGCCGCACTGGCGCTCGAGGCGGAGCCGGGTGCCGACGGCCTCGTGCTGGTCCCCTACTTCGAGGGCGAGCGCACGCCGAACCTGCCGGACGCGACCGCGAGCCTGCACGGGATGACCATCGCCTCGACCACGCGACCGAACCTCGCCCGCGCGGCGATCGAGGGCATGCTCTGCGGACTGGCCGACGGGCTCGACGCCGTTCGCGCGCAGGGAGTGGAGGCGCGGCGCATCCTCCTCATCGGCGGAGCCGCGCAGAACCGCGCCGTGCAGCTCGCTGCATCGCAGGTGTTCGACGTGCCCGTGCAGGTGCCGACGCCCGGCGAGTACGTGGCCGATGGTGCCGCCGTGCAGGCCGCCTGGGCGCTGACAGGATCGCGTCCGACGTGGACCGTCACCTCGGTGGCCGAGCCCGCGCCGGACCACCGCCCCGTGATCCGCGAGCAGTACGCGGCCGCCCGCGCCTGAGAATCCGGCCCCGGCCCTCTCCAGGGTCGGGGCCTCGCCGCAAGCCCCAGTGGACGGGGAGCGGAATCGCGCTACTCTCATTACTCAGCCAGCTGACTAATGGAGGAGCGACATGACCGCCACACGAACCCCCGACCGCGCCGACCGGATCCGCCAGGTCGTCGTCGCCGTGAGCGCGGTGCTCGCCCTCATCGGCTCGTTCATCGGCTCGGGCGCCGCTGGCGGCACCCAGATCCAGAACGCGGCCGGCGGCGCCCTGACCGCGTCCTCGACCCCCATCGCTCCCGACGGCCCCGCCTTCGCGATCTGGAGCGTCATCTACACCGGCCTCATCGCCTACGCGATCTGGCAGTTCCTGCCCTCGCAGACAGCCCGCACCCGCCATCGCCGGCTGGGCTACTGGGCCGCCGCGAGCCTCCTCCTGAACGCCGCGTGGATCCTGGTCGTCCAGGCCGGCTTCCTGACGCTCAGCGTCGTCGTGATCGCCCTGCTGCTCGCCGTGCTCGCGCGCATCTTCGTGATCCTGCGGACCACCCGGTCGGCCGGAGTGGTCGACGCGATCGTGACGGACGGCACCTTCGGGCTCTACCTCGGCTGGGTGTGCGTGGCCACGGCCGCGAACGTCACCGCCGGGCTCGTCGGTGCGGGAGTCGGCAGCGCAGACGGTCCGGGCGCCGCGGTCTGGGCGGTCGTCGTCCTCGCCGTCGCCGCGCTCGTCGGACTCCTGATCGCGGTCACCGGCCGCGGCCGCATCGCCCCGATGCTCTCGCTCGTCTGGGGACTCTCCTGGGTCGCCGTCGGCCGCTTCGCCGGCGAGCTCGTCTCGGTCCCCGCCGGGATCGCCGCGCTGGTCGCCGCCGCCGTGGTGCTGGTGGTCACCCTCCTCGTCCGCGCCACCGCGGGACGCCGGGTCAGCGCCGCCTGACCCCTGCGCGACGAAGGCCGAGAGGCTGGGACAGCCCTGGTCCGGGGCCGCCCGGCCTCTCGGCCTTCGTCGTGGTGGCGGATCAGGTGATCAGCGTGTCGACGTACTCCCGGTTCTCGTCCATCCACGCGGCGAGGGCGGCGGAGCGGTCGTCGGCCCCGTCGTTGAACAGCGCGTTCTCGAGCGAGTAGAGCGTCTTCGAGTCCATCCGGAAGTCGCGGATCCAGCGGCTCATCGTCGGGTAGTCCGCGTCGAACGCGGCCGAGCCGAAGGAGTGGATCCCCTCCGCCTGCCCGAGCAGGCCCTTCGGGTCCTCGAGGTCCTTGACCGGGAAGGCGTCGTAGGCCCAGTGCGGGCGCCAGAGCGTGACGGCGATGTTCTCGCCCGCGGCGGTCGCGCTCGAGAGCTCCTGGAGCATGGCCGGCGTCGACGAGGTGAGGTAGTCCATCCCCTCCAGGCCGTAGCCGGGGATGACGTCCTCGGTCGTCGTCTTGTTGAGACCGGAGCCGGGCTCGATGCCGATCAGGCGGTTCCCGACGACGCCCGGGTCGGCGGCGAGCTCCTCGAGGGAGTCGATCGGGGCGTCCTCGTTGACCGCGATGGTCAGCTTCGCCTCGTCGTTCCACGCGCCCAGGTCGACGATCGAGTCGCCGTACTGCTCGACGTACCGGGCGTGGGTGAGCGGCAGCCAGGTGTCGAGGGCGAGGTCGTAGTCGCCGGTCGAGAGGCCCTGGAAGCCGGGGGCGACGTCGGCGTTCTGCAGGGTCACGTCGTAGCCCTGCTCCTCGAGCACCGCCTCCCACAGAGCGGAGACGGCGATCCCCTCGTCCCAGCCCTGGAACACGGCGACGGTCACGTCGGTGCGGTCGCCGTTGTCGACGGAGGCGGCGGTGGCGGGAGCGGCGAGGGTCGCGGCCCCGAGGGACGCGACCAGGCCGATCGAGACGACGCCGACGGCCGAACGGGTCGCCATGACGGCGCGGCGGTTCTTCGCCCGGGCGACCCTCGCCGGCGAGGGCGAGCCCAGCGCGCCGGTCATCCGGTCGAGGACGACCGCGAGGATCACGACGGAGACGCCCGCCTCGAAGCCGAGCGCGACGTCGATCCGGTTGAGGCTCGCGACGACGTCGCCGCCCAGCCCTCCGGCGCCGACCATGCCCGCGATGACGACCATCGAGAGCGAGAGCATGATGACCTGGTTGAGGCCCGCCAGGATCGAGGGCAGCGCCAGCGGCAGCTGGATCTGCCGGAGGATCCGCCACTTCGAGGAGCCGAACGACTCCCCCGCCTCGACGAGCTCCGGGTCGACGCCGCGGATGCCCAGCTCGGTGAGCCGGACGCCCGGCGCCATCGCGAACACGATGGTCGCGACGATGCCCGGCACCACACCGACCCGGAACAGGATCAGCGCGGGGATCAGGTAGACGAAGGCCGGCATCGTCTGCATCAGGTCGAGCACGGGCCGGATGACCGCGGAGGCCGTGCGGTTGCGCGCGGCGAGCACGCCCAGCGGCACGCTCAGCGCGATGGCGATCACGGAGGCGACGAGCACCAGCGCGAGGGAGTCCATCGCGTTCTCCCACTGGTCGACCCCCACGATCAGCAGGAGCCCCACGGCGGTGCCGGCCGCGAAGACCCAGCCGCGGACGGCGTAGGCCAGTACGGCGAGGAAGGCGACGATCACCCAGAAGGGCGGTGTCGCGAGGACGAGGTCGACGCCGGAGTAGAGGGCGCCGAAGACGGTGCGCAGCAGGTCGAAGACCGGCTGGAAGGTCTGCGTGAGGACGTCGACGGCACCCTCGGCGAGGGCGCCGAGCGGGAGGCGGAATCCGAGATCGGTCATCGTGCACCTCCGTCCGCCGCGAGGACGGCGTCGTCGACGGGGCCTCCGGTCGCGTGCAGGGTCGCGGTGACGACCTCGGTCGAGACGGTGGCGGGCGGCTCGATCACCGGGTGCTCGCCGGTGCGGGCGGGCACGTTGCCGAGCGCCGCGAGCAGGGTCACCCGCGGGATCGCTCCGAGCAGACGCCCGTCGGCGTCGACCACGGCGACCGGCAGCGCCGACTCGACGGCGGGCTCGATGACCTCGCTGAGGGCGGTGTCCGGACCGACGGTGACGACGTCGGAGGTGAGGACCGCCGAGAGGTCGCCGGTGCTCCGGCGCACCTGCTCGATCACGTCGCGGTCGCGGACCGTGCCCAGCAGGCGTCGTCCGCCGCCGACCACGAACGCGGCCGAGGTCTGCAGGTCGCGCATGCTCCTCAGCGCGGCGCGGGGACCGGCCGCGAGGGTGACCACGGAGCGGGCGGGCTCCATCACGGCGGAGGCGGTGAGCACGCGGGCGCGGTCGACGTCCTGCACGAACTGGGCGACGTAGTCGTTCGCCGGATCGGTGAGGATCTCCTCCGGGGTGCCGATCTGGACGATGCGGCCGTCGCGCATCACCGCGATGCGGTCGCCGAGGAACATGGCCTCGTTGAGGTCGTGCGTGATGAAGACGATGGTCTTGCCGAGCTCGTGCTGCAGCTCGATCAGCTGCTCCTGCATCTCGCGGCGGATCAGCGGGTCGAGTGCCGAGAACGCCTCGTCCATCAGCACGATGTCGGTGTCGGCGGCGAGCGCCCGGGCGAGGCCGACGCGCTGGCGCATGCCGCCGGAGAGCTCGTCGGGCATCTTCTCGTGCCAGCCGGCGAGACCGGCGCGCTCGACCGCGAGCAGGGCCCGCTCGCGGCGCTCGGCCGCGGGGACGCCCTGGATCTCGAGCGGGTACGCGACGTTGTCGAGCACGGTGCGGTGCGGGAGGAGCGCGAAGTGCTGGAACACCATCGACACCGACGAGCGGCGCACGCGGCGCAGCTCCGCCTCGGAGACGCCGGTGATGGTGGAGCCCTCGATCAGGACCTCGCCCGCGGAGGGCTCCTGGAGCCCGTTCAGCATGCGGATCAGGGTGGACTTCCCGGAGCCGGAGAGGCCCATCACGACGAAGATCTCGCCGCGGCGCACGGTGAAGGACGCGTCGATCACCGCGGCCGTGCCGAGTCCGGCGAGCTCGCCGCGGTCGGCGCCCTCGCCCAGTCGGCGGACGACCTCGTCGGGCTTCCGGCCGAACACCTTGAAGAGGTGGCGGGCCTCGAGAGCGGGGGTCGCGGGATCGGCGCCCGCCTCGCTCCGGGGCTCGCTGATGATCTGCTGGTTCTGGTGCACGTACACTCCGTCGGCGCGCAGGGACGACGCCCTGCGCTCATCTCGTGGTGCCGGGTCGGGAGCGTGGGACAGCCGTGCGTCGAGCCTCCGCGTGCGTCCCGCCGCTCAGCGCGGCAGGGGGTGGAGGCGAGAGCGTCCGAGGCGGCCTCGGGGCCGCCTCCACTCCCGTTGACCGTACGATCGCGGCGCGTCCTGGGGGACGCCGTGCGAGCGCGGACCGGTTCATCGGGGCCCGTGAGGACCGCCGACCACGGTAGCCGCGGAGCCGCCGAGGGGCAAACGTCGGACAATTGCGGGGGCGGGTCCAGGGGTGGCGGTGAACCGATCAGCGCAAGTGAAAGTGCTGGTCGGAGCTGGTTTCCGGACTGTTGCGCGATCGTTACCGTGGTGGCGCGGCCGGCGGCGCTCGTTCCGGCCGGTCTCCATCCGCCGCTGCTCGACCGGCGAGGAGGCCCCGCAGCTCAGACGGTGGTCTCGCCCGCCGGGCCCGAGGGGGCCGCCGCGCCGACTCCACTGACGGGCTCGCCCTGCCAGGACACGAGCGTCCACGCGTCGCCCGAGCCCTCGAGGACGACGACGCCGGTGTTGTCGAGCAGGTGGTCGGCGATGAAGCGCGCATCGAGGTCGAGGGAGCGCAGACCCGCCCAGCAGCGGATGGCCGCGCCGTGGCTGACCAGCGCGACGACCTCGTGCCCGAGCGCCTCCGCCTCCGCCACCACCGCGTCGTAGCGCGCCGCGAACTCGTCGCCCGTCTCGCCGCCCGCCAGCCGGATCGACGTCTCGCCGCCGGCCCAGCGGAAGACCGTGCCCATGTACTCCTCCACCGCCGCGTCGTCGCCGCGCATCTCGAGCCCCGCGGCCGCGACCTCGCGGATGCCGTCGCGCTCGATCGGCTCGAGCCCGAGCGCCGCGGCGAGAGGGGCGGCCGTCTCGTGGGTGCGGACCATCGTCGAGACGAGCAGCGCGCCGATCCCCTCGCCGGCGAGCCGACCGGGCAGCGCCGCGGCCTGGGTGCGGCCGAGGTCGGTGAGCCCGGGTCCGGGGATGCGGGTGTCGAGGAGCCCGGCGACGTTGGAGGGGGTCTGGCCGTGGCGGATCAGGAGGAGGCGCATCCGCCCACGCTAACCGCGGAGGCTGGGCTTCCGGGGCGCGCGGTCGCGCTCGCTCCCGCCGTTGTGCGGCGAGTGCGGCGCTGTCACGATGTGCGGGGACGCTCCCGGACCGGGAGCCGCAGACGGACGGGACGGGCGGACATGGCCTCCGAAGACGGTTTCTCGAAGGACGAGCGCGCGGCGATGAAGCAGCGCGCGGCCGAGCTGCGGGCGGAGGCGAAGCGGCAGAAGAGCGCCGACAAGGCCGACGCCGACCGCAGGGACGCGGAGGCCGCGATCGCCGCGATGACCGACGAGGAGCGGCCGATCGCCCAGATGCTGCACGACGTCGTCGGCGAGACCGCTCCCGACCTCCTCCCGAAGACCTGGTACGGCTTCCCCGCCTACGCGCGCTCCGACGGCAAGGCGATCGTCTTCTTCCAGCCCGGCGCGAAGTTCGGCACGCGCTACTCGACCCTCGGCTTCCAGGACGGCGCGCAGCTCGACGACGGCACGATCTGGCCGACCGCCTACGCGCTCGTCTCCGCCGACGCCGAGACGCGCGCCGCCGTCACCGAGCTGGTCCGCCGCGCGGCCGGGGCCTGATCCCGTGGCGCACGTCTACGACGAGATCGACGAGAGCCTCTGCTCCTGGATCCACGAGCAGCCGATGTGGTTCGTCGCCACCGCGCCCCTCGCCGCGGACGGGCACGTCAACATGTCGCCGCGCGGCCACGACTCGTTCTCGATCCTCGGCCCGCGGCGGGTCGGCTGGGTCGACTACACGGGCAGCGGAGTCGAGACGATCGCGCACCTGCGCGAGAACGGGCGCGTGTGCTTGATGTTCGCGTCGTTCGGATCGCGTCCGCGCATCGTCCGCCTGCACGGCACCGGCTCCGTGCACCTGCCCGGTTCGGAGGCATTCACCGAGGTCGCGGAGCAGCACCCCGAGCACCCGAGCACCCGCGCGGTCGTCACCGTCGAGCTCACCCGCATCAGCGACGCGTGCGGCTGGGGCGTGCCCGTGATGGAGCCGGTCGGCGAGCGCGACCTGCTCCTCCTCCAGGCCGAGAAGAAGGGCCCCGACGGCATGGCCGAGTACCGAGCCACGCGGAACGCGGTCAGCATCGACGGGCTGCCGGGCTACCCGCTGGACTGAGCAGCGGGGAGCGGCGGAGGCACGACGCGCACAGGTCTCCCGACCGGCTCGAGCAGGGTCTCAGTGACGACGGCGGGCGGGCTCGAGCCGGTGGGGCGGGAGTCGACGGAGATCCGGGTCTTCGTCATTCGTCAAGTCCTCGACCGCTGACCGCCGCTCAGCACGACCAGACGTGCATCACGGTCCGTCTCCCGTTCGGGAACCCCGGGTCGATCGACGTGTTCGTCGTCGGTGCGGGTCTGAAGCGGGCGCTCCTCGCGGGGTCGATGACCGGCAGCCTCGTCGACGGGTACACCGCCGCCGTCTCAGGGAGATCGCACAGCGCGACGGGACCGGTTCGCGGAAGCACGCACGAGGACGCTTCGCACACGTCCCCAGGGGATGTACTCCTGGGACCAGTAGTCGGCCCGGATCTTCAGGAGGGGCCCCTCGACGGTGGAAGCCACCGAGATGGAGCGAGGGTCCCGGAGGGTTCCCGCGATGCGTGTCTGCGGGGTCCTTTCGAGCTCGCTCGACAACTGCTCGGGAGTGATTCGCGTCGGGAGGGACGACCGCGAGCAGCCGCCGGCATCCACCGGAGGCGCATTCGACGGTCCCGCTGACGAGCTCGCTCCCCTGTGGACGGTCGATGGCCGAGGCCGCCGACCGCGCTGGTGAGGCTCATCCACGGGTCGGGACGAGAGCGAGCTCCGGGGAGCTCCGGCCGATCCCAGGAGGGGCGGACGTGGAGCGCGGCTGAGGCCTGCTCGATCGACGATCCGATCGGACGGCGTCCACACCATCGGCCCCGCAGAGATCCCCTGGCCGATCCGCCCGCCGCTACCCCCGCTCGTCGACGGCCCGGATCGAGAACAGCTCCTGCGGGGTGCAGTCGAGCGCGTCGCAGATGAGCGTCAGCGTCGTGAAGCGGATCGCGCGGGCGCGGTTGTTCTTGAGGATGGAGAGGTTCGCCATCGTGATGCCGGTGCGGGCAGAGAGGGCGGTGAGGGTCACGCCGCGCTCGGCCAGCACTGCTCCGAGGTGGCAGTCGATCCGGTGCCTCTCGTCGTCGGCGGGCTCAGACAACGCTGTCGACGTCCCGTTCGAGCTTCGCGCCGGCGCGGAACGCCGCCGTCAGGGCGAGGGCCACCACTCCGGCGAGCAGGACGGGGACGGGCCACTGCGGCAGGTTCGTCCCGATGGCCTGGTAGTCGCCGCCGAGGAAGGCGTCGCGCTGCTCGTCGGTCACCCGGCCGGCGGCGAAGAGCAGGCCGATGCCGGAGCTGAGGTACAGGCCCGCCGCGGTGTCGGCGAGGCCCTGCGCCACTCCTCCGATCAGCAGGGCGAGGCTCAGACGGCGCCAGTTCGCGAGGACGAAGGGGTCGAACGGGCGTCCGGCCGCGATGCCGCGGAGGACCCGCAGGAGGAAGACCGTGGCGAGGACGATCGTGACCGCCTGGAGGAGGCTCGGCAGCGCACCGAGCAGGCGGAGGGAGAGGGCGGCGTCGGCGAGCGTGGGCGCGGTGCCCTCGCGCGGCTGGGCCTGCAGCAGCTGCGGGAGGCTCCGGAGCGGGAGGCGGCCGTCCGCTCCCCCGGAGACCAGCAGGGTGCGCCCGGTGGTGACGGTCCAGGTCTGCAGGAGCGCAGTGAGCACGGAGAAGACCGCGACGATGAGCAGGACCGCTCTCGCCACCCGGAACACGCGCGGACGCTCCCGGACCGGTGCGCTGGGGATGACACTCGTCATGGCGTGCTCCTTATCGATCGTCGATGCTATCGAGTATCGATACTACGCACGCCGGTCCGCCGATGTCGACCCGCGGCGCCCCGCCGACCACGGAGACGGCGGGAGGGGTGGTTGCCCGGGGCGAGGAGCCCGATCTAGCGTGGAGGGATGTCGGATGCTAGGGAGCGCGCCGCCCGGTACCGGGCCGGCGCCGCGGGCGAGGAGGAGCCGCAGCAGGCCGCCCTGCCGGAGGATCCGCTCGAGCGGGCGGCCTTCGTCGAGACGGCGATCCAGCTCGCGATCCGCCGCGGCGACTTCGACGACCTCCCCGGCTCCGGGAAGCCGCTGCCGGATCTGGGCGCGGCCCACGACCCGGACTGGTGGATCCGCCGCAAGATCGAGCGCGAGAACCTCACCGGGATCGGCCCGGCCGCCTTCCTCCTCCGCGCCGAGGACCGCGCGCTCGACGAGCGCCTCGACCGCCTGCACCGCGAGGAGGAGGTGCGCGCCGAGCTCGCCGACTTCAACACGCGGGTGATCGAGGCGCGCCGCCAGCTGCTGGGCGGGCCGCCCGTCGTCACCCCGCTCCGGGACGTCGACGAGGAGGTCGCCGCCTGGTCGCAGCGGCGCGCCGATCGCGCCGCCGCGGCCGAGGCCCGGGCGGCCGCCGAGCCGGAGCGGTCCCGCCGCTGGTGGTCGCGGCGGCGCTGACGTCCCCGGAAACCGGACAGACCTGCCCCTCTCACTGGGGTCCCGCCCCGGGAAACCGGGCCGGAGCGCGCCTCCGAATCATGCGTGCACATCAAGTCGACCGGAGTCCGCATGCTCACCGCCACCACCCCCGCACGCCTCCCGAGGGCCCGCACCTCGACCCTCGCCGCGCCGCCGCTCGCACTGCTCGAGCCCGACTCGGACCGGATGCTCGTCATCCGCGCCGCGGAGGGCGACGACCGCGCGTTCGCCACCATCGTCCGCCGCTACACCGGGCTGCTCCGCGCGACGGCCGCCCGCACCCTCCGCAGCAGCGCCGACGTCGACGACGTGGTGCAGGAGACGTTCCTCGCGGCGTGGACCCACGTGGACAGCGTGATCGACGGCGAGACCATCGCCGGCTGGCTCGTCACGACCGCCCGCCGCCGCAGCGTCGACCGGCTCCGCTCCAGCGTCTCGCGGCTGCGAGCCGAGCTGGACGACGAGTTCCCCGCCTCCGCTGCCGACGACCCGGAGCACGCCGCGCACTGCGGATCGCTCGCCGCCGACGCCAACCGGGTGCTCGCCGCGATGCCCCCGGCCCAGCGCCGCTGCTGGGAGCTGCGCCAGCTGGAGCAGTTCAGCTACGACGCGATCGCGCACGAGCTGGGCCTCACGACCTCGACCGTCCGCGGACTGCTCGCCCGCGCCCGCGCGACCCTCCGCACGGAGCTCGCCCACTGGCGCTGATCCGCGCTGCGGATCTCGGCGCAGGCGACCAGGCGGGGGCCTTCAGCGCAGGAGAACCGGCCCCGCGCCGATCCGCACCCGGAACAGCGAGTACGGGTACGTCCGCAGATCCGTGCCGCCCTGGTAGTCGGCCTGGCGGTGCAGCTGGTTCGCGGTGACGTACAGGTGCTCGTCCGTCGCGATCGACATCGTGTCCGGCCAGAGCAGCCGCTCGTCGTGCACGATCGTCTCCATCGTGCCGTCGGTGCGACGGCGGACGATCGCGTTGTTCTCGTAGCTCGTGGCGTAGAAGCGGCCCAACGCATCCGTCTCGAGGCCGTCCGCTCCCCCGCCCTTGTCGCCCTCGTCGACGACGGTCACCGCGACGTCCTCGTCCGGCACCGACCGGTCGACCAGGGCCGCCGTCGCCACGCTGAACCAGCGGCGGGAGGCGAGCGGGCAGTACCAGAGGCGCTCGCCGTCGGCCGAGATCGCGATGCCGTCGGCGCCCATCGTCACCGGCTGAGGGTCGCCGTCGGCCGGGCGCTTCATCAGCACGCGGCCCTCGGCCATCGGCACGAGCTCCGGAGGAGTGAGCGCCTTCGTGCTCGGGTGGTCGTGCAGGCGGCGCCAGGCGGTCCCCGCCTCGAGGTCGACGACGATGATCCCGTTCGGGCCGGAGTCGGCCGAGTCGGTGATGTAGGCGATGCCGCGCCGCAGATCGAAGCGCACGTCGTTGAGGTAGGTGGTCGGCAGGGCGACGTCCGGCTCGAGGAGGATCACCTGCTCGACGGTGTCGGTCGCCAGGTCGACGCGGACGAGCTTGGGGCCGCCCTTCTTCGTCGGCTCGAACATCGGGCTGCCGGTGTCGAGGATCCAGAGCCGGTCGGCCGGATCGACGACGATGCTCTGCACCGAGACGAGGGCGCCGGCGTCGTCGATTCCCGACGGCGTGTTCCAGGCCTCGTCCGGGTAGGGCACCGCCGCTCCGTCGACCAGCTCCACGACCGTGGCCGGGACCTCGTCTCCCCACTTCGGGAAGTTCACGAAGATCCGCCCGGTGTGCGAGACGCTGACGCCGGTGGGCATCGGCCCGCTGGTGAAGGCGTGCACGAGCTCCAGCTCGCCGAGCGGCTCGTCGACCGGGCGCGTGCCGCGGGTCTCGTCGGTCGGTCCCCAGAATCCCATGGTGCTCTCGCTGTCCTCCCGCCGGCGCGGGCTCGTGGCGGTCTCGGTGCCGGTCGGGTGCGGAGTCGGTGCCCGCCGCGACCGGTGCTCCTCATCCTGCGCGTCGGCGCCGGTCGGCGGGGAGGAGGTGGCGGAGGAGGCGGCGAGCGCCTAGCATCCGGCCGCCTCGGGCGACCCGGGAGCCGCGACCGAGGAGGCGGAGGAGGGCCGGCCCGCGTCCGACTTCGGCACGGCCTTCACGAAGGGGCTCAGCATCGGGACGCGGCAGTGCCCGGTGGAGCGGGTCGCCTCGGCGGCCGCTCCCGCCGCCCGCAGTGCACCGCCCCCCCGCCGTCGCGCTCACCCGCTGGTCGGCGGGTCGACGGACCGCTGATCCGCCGGCCGTCCGCTTCCGGACATGACCGCTAGAGGGCGTTGCCACTGCGGCCGCTCACCTGCCACGGTCGCAGAGCGACCGACGACGGTCCACCGATCAGAAGGACCGAGGCCCGCCATGGACGACTCCTCTTCGACCGAGACCAGCACGAGCGAGATGACGCCCGAGGTGCTGGCCGCGTTCAGCGACGCCTGGACCCGCCACGACCTCGAAGCGCTGATGAGCCACATGACCGACGACTGCGTCTACGGCGCGTCCGTCGGCCCCGAGCCCGGCCGCACCTGGACGGGCAAGGAGCAGGTCCGCGAGGGATTCGCGCTCATGCTCGCCTTCGACACCGGACAGGAGCGGCACGAGGAGGGGGCTCCCCTCATCTCCGGGACGCGCGGCGCGGCCACCTGGTCCTTCACCGGGACCGGCCCCGACGGCCGACCCCAGGTCACGCGGGGCTGCGACATATACGAGTTCCGCGGCGGGAGGATCGCCCGCAAGGACGCGTTCCGGAAGGTCTACCGGGCGGACGAGGAGTAGTCCGCGCCGGCCTCCCTCGCGCAGCGGAGCCGGAGCGGCGTCCTCGTACCGGGTGGCCCCGCGCCTGCCCGCGGAGCTGATCGCATGGCTGGCCACGTCGGCGGGCAGCTGGGTCGTCGGGCAGGTGCTCACGACCGACGGCGGGTTCAGCCTGTGACCGGAGCGGCGGCGCAGCGGCTCCGAACCTAGTCGGAGGCGACGGCCCGCACGATGGTGCGGGCGACCTCGAGCACCTCGCGCTCGTGGCTCAGGTGCACCTCGTGCACCGCTCCGGGCCAGGACAGCAGCGACGCGTCCAGGGCGGCGGCGACGCGCCGATGCGCGCGATGCAGGGAGGACCCGGGCCTGCGGTCCGCGGTCACCACGGCCGCGGGGACCGCGGGCAGCTGAGACTCGTCGAAGCCCCGCGCCACCTGCTCCAGACCGGCGGCGGCGGAGGCGAGCCCCGGCAGGTCGACGTCCGCCATCGCGAGAGCGGCCGCGCGCGCGGCCGGGCTCATCGCGTGGCGCCTCGCCGACCGGGCGGCGCTCGTGCGCAGCAGCGCGGACAGCGCCCGGTCGAGCCCCGGCAGTCTCGAGAGCGCCGCCGTCGCCCGGGCCGTCCGCTCCACCTGACGCGCCAGTGCCGTGTCGTTGACGGGCGTCGGGTCGAGGAGCACCAGTCCCGCGACGTCCTCGGGATGATCGCGAGCGAGCAGCATCGCGACGGCACCGCCGAGGCTCTGGCCGATCACGACGACGGGACCTGTCCCGAGGCCGGCCAGCACGGCGTGGACGGCGTCTGCGGCGTCGGTGAGTCCGCCGGCGACCTCCGACCCCGCTGTGCCCGGTCTGTCGTAGAGGACCACCCGGCAGCCCGGATCGACGATCAGGCCCTCGACCAGCCCGGGGAAGAAACCGTCGACGGCCTCGCCCCCGCCCGGCAGGAGGAGCACGGCCTGCCCGGATTCACCCCGCACCTGCAGCATCCGGCGAGCCTAGCCGGGGAGCCGTCCGGCGCCGACGACCGGCGCGGCCGGGCCCGGGGATGATGGGCGCATGGGAACTCGTGGGGCCGGAGTGCTGTGGGTGGTGAGCGCGCTCGCCTACGTCGGAGCGGAGGCGGTCGCCGCGTCCGCGTTCCCGGGCTACAGCTACGCACGGAACTACATCAGCGATCTCGGCGTGCCCGAGGTGGGCGTGTTCCAGGGGCGCGCGATCGACTCGCCGCTGCACGCGGTGATGAACGCCGGATTCCTCCTGCAGGGGGCGCTCTACCTCGCCGCCGCCGTCACGACCGTGCGGGCGGCGCGGGGTGGATCGCGGGGGCTGTTCCTCTCCCTCGCCGTGGTCCACGCCGTGGGCATCGCCGTGGTGGGCCTCGTGCACGGGAGCAGCGCCAGTGCGCAGAACGGGATCGGCGGCCTGCACGTGGTCGGCGCCGCGATGGCGATCGTCGGCGGCAACGCGGCCTCGATCGTCGCCGGTGCCGCGGCCCGGCGCGGCCGCGCCCCGTGGGCGCTCGGGACGGTCGGGATCGTGCTCGGCGCGGTCGGCCTGCTCGCGCTGCTGATGCTGCAGGTCGACACCCGCGTGCCCGGCGTCGATCTGCTGCCCGACGGCGTCTGGGAGCGCGCCTCCGTCTACGCCGTCACGGCCTGGCAGCTCGCGACCGGCCTGCGGCTGCTCCGACGGCCGGAGGTGCCGCGGCAGCCGCGGCCTCCTCAGACCGCGGGCAGCGGCGCGCAGGTGCGCAGCGCCGTGCACCGGCTCTTCCAGCTCGGGATCCGGATCCCGGAGGCCCTCTCGGTCGTCGTGTTCGACGACAACCCGTGGAGCGAGCTGGTCACCCCGCCGCTCAGCGTCGTCCGCCAGCCGATCGACATGCTCGCCCGTCACAGCGTCGAGCTCGTCCTCGCCCGCATGCAGGGCCGCCTCCCCGAGGCGCCGCAGCACATCGAGGTGCAGGCCGACCTCGTCATCCGCTCCAGCTGCGCCGCACCCCCGCAGCGCTGATCCCCCTCCCCCCTCCGAAAGGCACGCCATGTCCGATCCCGTCGTCGTCACCGCGATCTTCACTCCCGCCGAGGGGCAGCGCGACACGCTCGTCGCCGCCCTCTCCACCGCCATCGCGGAGGTGCACGAGGAGGAGGGCTGCGAGCTCTACGCGATCCACGACTCGCCCGACGGCACCATCGTCATGCTGGAGAAGTGGACGAGCGGCGACCTGCTCGACGCGCACGGCGCCGGCGAGCCGGTCGTCCGCCTCAACGAGGCGATCCGCGGACTCGTCGCCCACCCGCCCGTCGTGACGCGGCTCGTCCCGATCCCGGCCGGCACCTCGCAGCAGGGCGAGCTCTAGCACCCGGGGGCGGGGCCGCTCCGGATCCGGATCGCGCGCCTCCCGCCGGAAACGCGCGCGAAACAGCGGAGGCATACGGTCGGGAGCGACCCCGCCGCCCCGGCCGCTCCCTGGAGGATCCGCATGCC
>NZ_PSWE01000042.1:0-21518 GCF_002932195.1 Rathayibacter sp. AY1C4
ACCGCCTCGCCGGGCTCCTCGACGGCGGGGAGGAGGCGGACGGCCTGCGCGGCGCCCTCGCCCTCCTCCGCCGCGGCACCACCGCACTCGACGCCGGTCCCGGGAACCCCGCCGTCCTCCCGCGAGCGCTCGACCACCCGCTCGAGGGCCGCCGCGTCGCCGGTGAAGGCCGCGACGGCAGCCGCGCGCGTCTCGAGCTCCTCCCGCAGAGCACCACCGCGCGCACTCGACCGCGCCTCGGCGAGGAGGAGCAGCGCCTCCTGCGGCCGACCCGCGCGGAGTCGCTCCTCCGCCGCGTCCCTCAGCAGCCGCGCCCGCTCCTCCGGCCCGGCCGCGTCGTCCGCCGCGAGCAGCAGGCGGAGGTGCGGGGCCGACTCCGGGCGCTCGGCGAGCCGCCTCCGTGCCGCCCGCAGCGCTCGGGGCGATGCCGTCGAGAGAACCACCGCGCGGACCACCGGGTCGCGGAACGCACGGCCGCCCGCCGTCAGGATCCCCGCCTGCACCAGGGCGCGGTCCCCGTCTCCGGGGGCCGACCCGATGCTCTCCGGGAACTCGGCGCCCGCCACCGCGGCGACCAGGAGCGCCTCCCGGCACTCCTCCGACAGCGGAGCCAGCAGGTCGAGCACCCTGGTCTCGACCTGCTCGAGCCGCGGGTAGACCGGGAAGGGCGAGGGAGCGTCCTCGTCGGCCCAGGCCCGCCCGAGGACGTCGAGGAGCAGCCGATTCCCCTCCGCGACCCGCAGCAGGCGCGCCTCGACGGCGAGCGGCCGCCGGCCGCCGTGGGCGCGCAGGAAGCCGCGGGCCGCCTCCGCGTCGAGGGGCTCCGTGCGACGGTGCCGGAGGCCCTCCCAGCCGGCGAGGACGCGGCGGTCGCCGGTGGCGAGGAGGCAGGCGGCGCCGACCTCGTCGACCAGCCGGGTCACCAGGGCCTGGAGGGTCTCGCGGGCGGCGACGTCGAACCGCTCCCAGTCGTCGACGACGATCAGGAAGCCGGGGTCGCAGGGCGAGGCGGAGGAGTCGCGCACCCGCTGCAGACGGCCGATCAGCGTGGCGAACAGCGCGAGCGAGGACGCGCCGATCACGGCGTCGCCCCGGTCCGGCCGCACCTCCACGACCTCGCAGCCGGCGGCGCGAGCGGTGGCCGCGGCGGAGCGCAGCATGTGCGTCCGGCCCGAGCCGATCCCGCCCTCGACCACCAGGAGCCGCTCCCGCGCGGGCGACGCCGAGCTCAGCATCCGGACCACCACGTCCTCAGGTGCGCTCGGGTGCGCGGGCGGCGAGGAGAGTGCACTGATCGTCATCGCGACTCCTGAGGGACGGGTTCCGAGGACCCCATGCTGACCGCCGGGCGCGGCCGCGCTCTCCTCCCTCTGTCGGAACCCTCCGGAGCGCACCCTCTGTCGAACCGTCCCGAGCGCCCGTCTCCCGGTCGGCGCCGGGCAGGAGGCACAGGAGGGCAGTGGGCCCCGCGAGCGCCCGACGGTACTCTGTGTCCCACCGGACGACCGGTACGGCCCCACCCCCGCACGACCGCCGCTCGACGCGGCGGGTGATCCGATGGAGTCGCACGATGAGCTCTCGCAGCCCCCTCGCGGAGTTCCTCCGCGCTCGCCGGGCGGCGCTGCGGCCGGAGCAGGTCGGCGTGCCGACCGCGGGCACCCGGCGGCGGGTGCCGGGCCTGCGCCGCGAGGAGGTCGCCGACCGCGCCCGGATCAGCCGCGACTACTACCTCCGCGTCGAGCAGGGGCACGCGGTCGCCCCGTCCGACCAGGTGCTGAACGCCCTCGCCGAGGCGCTCGCCTTCGACGAGTTCGAGCGCGCCTACCTCTTCCGGCTGGCCCAGCTGCGCCCCGGCCCGCGCGATCCCGACTCCCCTCCGCCGGGCCAGGGCGTGGAGTCGCTGCTCGCCCACTGGCCGAGGACCCCGGCGTACGCGTTCGACCGCAACCTCGACGTCCTCGGCGCGAACGACCTGATGAGCCGTCTCGCCCCCGACAAGGGCGTGCCCGGCGCCAACATGCTGCTCTCCACGTCCCGCGGCTACGTGCGCGCCGTGGCGAACGGCGACCCGCCGGACCAGCTGCAGGCGTGGGGCCAGGTCTTCCGCGAGCTGATCGCCGCGCTGCGGTTCTACAGCGACCCCGACGATCCGCGGCTGCACGAGATCGTCGGCGAGTGCTCGGTCGAGAATCCGCTGTTCCGGTCGATCTGGGCCGAGTACCAGGTCCGCCCCTTCACCCACCGGTGGATCCGCGTCCACGTCGAGCCGTTCGGCTGGCTCGACCTCGAGATGCAGACCCTGGAGCTCGCCGGCGCTCCGGGCCGGTACGTCGTGACCTACCTCGCGGCAGCGGGGACTCCGGCGGCCGCGGCCGTCGACGTCCTCGCCTCGCTGCGACCCGCTCCGGAGTCGGGCACCGCGCTGGCGGCCCCGGCCGGCGCCTGATCAGTGGCGGCGAGCCGCGCGAGCGCCTCGCGGCCCGCCGCGTCACCCGCCTCGAACAGGAGCAGGAGGCGCGCGCCGTCCCGGACCAGCCGGTAGTCCATCGGAACGGAGCCGACCGCGGTGTCGAGGAACACGACCGACCCGCGTGCGTCGGCCTCCGCCCCGGCCGCCCACGAGTCCGCGAACCGGGGGCTCCTCGCCGAGAGCTCCCCGACGACCGTCAGGAACTCCCGGTCCCCCCGGTGCCGCTCGAGCGAGTCGCGGAGCATCGCCGCGACCTGGTCGGCGGCGGAGCCCCAGCAGGGCAGGTCCTCGACCTCGGACGAGTCCAGGAAGGTGAAGCGGGCGATGCTCACTCCCGGGGCGAAGGCGGGCGAGAGCGCCCGCGCGAGCGGAGTCGCGCTCAGCACGCGCAGGTGCCGGTCCAGCAGCACCGCCGCCCTCCCCGCCCACGGCAGGAGCGCCGCCTCGTGATCCTCCGCCATGTCCCCGTCCCCTCCGCGCGTCCCTCCCTCAGCGCAGCGGAGTGATCCCCTGCGTCCCGAGCGGGAAGGTCGCCAGCACCTCCTCCGGGATGTTCAGGTGCTGCGCGACCAGCGACGGCGGCAGGTGGCTCAGCCACTGGGCGAGCGACACCTCCTCGTAGCGGGAGCTCTTGAACGTCTCGATGTAGACGAGCGTGTCGTCGCCGGTGTTCTCCACGTAGTGGCCGAAGTTGCGGCGCACGACGCCCACGTCTCCGGCGTGGAAGTCGGTCGTGTTGGCGTGCGGGCCGGTGTTGAAGACGGTCATCCGAGCGGATCCGCGGAGGTAGTACTGCCACTCGTCGGCGTTGGGGTGCCAGTGCAGCTCGCGCATCGAGCCGGGCTCGACGGTCGTCAGCGCGGCCGAGACCGTGCGCGAGGCCGGGAAGTTCGTGCTGTCGGCGATCTGGATCCGGCCGCCGCTGTTCTGGTACGCGGGCTCGGAGCGGGAGAGCCGGAAGATCACCGCCTCGTCGCCGTCCTGCACCCCGGCCGCGGCCCGGTCGGCCTGGAGGTCGCCGGGCACGTCGCCCGGGAAGATCCAGAGGTCGTGCAGCGGGATGTCGCGGAAGACCTCCTGCGCGACGCCGAAGTTCTTCGCCAGCACGTCCGGCGGCGTGTGCGCGAACCAGTCGGTGAGCAGGAGCGTGTTGCTCTCGGACTGCTCGCCGTCGTCGAACGCGAGCACGAACTCCGCCCCGTCCGGGCCGAGGCCCTGCAGGGAGTGCGGCAGGCCGGGCGGGAAGTACCAGAGGTCCCCCTCCTGCACGTCGTCGACGCTGGGCCGGCCGGTGCGGCTGAGCGTGGTGATGCGGCAGTTCCCCTTGGTCATCAGCGCCCACTCGGCGCTCTGGTGCCAGTGCAGCTCGCGGATCCCGCCGGCCTCGAGGTACATGTTCACGCCGGCGATCTCGTTCGAGATCGCGAAGTCGGCCTGCGTGAGCTCGCGCGCCCAGCCTCCCCGCTGCACCCGCCGCGGCGAGATGTTGAAGGAGGACCAGAAGAACGGCTGCGTGCTGATGTCCGTCGCGGGCGCGGCGATCTGGTTCGGGAACAGTCCCTCCAGGACGCGGTTCTGCGGGCCGGTCATCGTGTTCGCCGAGGGATCGCCCTCGGTGTTCACGATCCCCTCCTGGGGGAGGTCCGGGTCTCCGAAACCGGGGGTCTCGTGGTGCGGAGCGGTGCTGTCGTCGGGTTCCACGGCGTTCTCCCTGCTGATCGTCCTGCGCGCCTGCGCTGCTCCGATCCCACCGCTCCGGCCCGGGCGGCACCACGGTCATCCGACTCGATCCGCGCCCCGACGACCGGCCCGGGTCAGCCGCCCAGGCCCTCGAGCACGTCCCGCGAGGGCACGAAGTAGACCCCGCCGGTCGTCGCGGTCGAGAAGTCGAGGAGGCGGTCGTGCCGGCCCGCGGGCACGCCGACGAACATCCGCGTCAGCATCGTCTCGATCACCGACAGGTCGGCGGCCAGGCCGAGGAAGTACGTGCCGAACTCGCCCCTGCCGGGCCGGCCGAAGGGCATGTTGTCGCGGAGGATGTCGTGCTCGGTCCCGCCGGCGTCGACCACGGTCGCGAGCCCCTTGTGCGAGAGCTGCGCCGGATCGTCCTCGCGCTCGACGTTGTCGGCCTTGCTCCGGCCGATGACCCGCTCCTGCTGCTCGGTGGTGAGCGCGTGCCACGCCGTCAGGTCGTGCAGGTACTTCTGCACGACCAGGTAGCTGCCGCCCGCGAACGCCGCGTCCTCCGCGCCGATCAGCGCGACGCGGGGCAGCGCCTCGCCGGTCGGATTCTCGGTGCCGTCGACGAAGCCCAGCAGGTCGCGGTTGTCGAAGTAGCGGAAGCCGACCACCTCGTCGCGGACGACGACGTCCTCGCCGAGCGCGTCGAGCAGGAGGCGCTCGAACTCGAAGCAGGCGTCGTCCCGCTCCGCCCGGATGTGGAACAGGAGGTCGGTCTGCGTCGAGACGGCCGTGTGCGCCGCGCCGACCACCTCCCGGAACGGGTGCAGCTGCGCGGGGCGCCCCTCCCCGCCGAAGCGGTCCCACGCGTCGCTCCCGATCCCGACCAGGCAGGAGAGGCGCAGGCCCAGGTCGCGGAAGCCGACCGCGCGGAGGATCCCGCCCACGTCGGCGACGACGTCCCGCACGCGGTCCGCGGCGTCCTGCCCGCCGACGATGTCGAGCGAGAGGAAGACGGCGGACCGGCTGAGCGGAGCGACGACCGCCTGCGGCTCGATCGGGACGCGGTCCTCGACGGTCACCGGAGCACCGCCCGCTGGGGCGTCGTCGTCCTGCGCGTCGGCAGGGCCGTCGTCGTGGGCGTCGTCGTGGGCATCGCGACCTCCGATCCGCGCGCCGCGGGAGGGCGCGTCCGCCGCGATCCTGTCAGCGTCCGCGGTGCCGGTCACGAGTCATCCGACCCCACTCGGCGAGCGCGGCCGGCGGCCCCGGCACCGCCCGGGCGACCAGGTCTGGACGATCGTCGGAACATCTCCCCGCGCTCTTCAGGGAGCGCTCCCACGCCCCTATCGTGGAGCCGCTCCCCACCCTCATCCGGGGAGGCACCACCTTGGACACGACCCGGGCCGGGCTCGGGATCGACACGAGCACGGAGGTTCGAAGATGCCGTTTGTGACCACGGACGACGACGTCGAGATCTACTACAAGGACTGGGGCGGCACCGACGCGCAGCCCATCGTCTTCCACCACGGCTGGCCGCTGTCGTCCGACGACTGGGACGCGCAGATGCTGTTCTTCCACGCGCACGGCTACCGCGTCATCGCGACCGACCGCCGCGGGCACGGACGCTCGACCCAGGTCGGCACCGGACACGACATGGACCACTACGCCAGCGACGTGAACGCGGTCGTCGAGCACCTCGACCTGCGGAACGCGATCCACATCGGCCACTCCACCGGAGGCGGCCAGGTCGCGCGCTACGTCGCGAAGTACGGCGAGCCCCAGGGCCGCGTGGCCAAGGCCGTCCTCGTCTCGTCGGTCCCGCCGCTGATGGTGCAGACCGAGGCGAACCCCGAGGGCACGCCGATCTCGGTGTTCGACGGCTTCCGCGACGCTCTCGCGGCGAACCGCGCCGAGTTCTACCAGGATGTGGCCTCCGGGCCCTTCTACGGCTTCAACCGCGAGGGGGTCGAGCTCTCGCAGCCCGTGGTCGACAACTGGTGGCGCCAGGGCATGACCGGATCCGCGCTCGCGCACTACGAGGGCATCAAGGCCTTCTCGGAGACGGACCAGACCGAGGACCTGAAGGCGATCACCGTCCCCGTCCTCGTCACCCAGGGCGACGACGACCAGGTCGTCCCCTACAAGGACGCCTCGCTCAAGCAGCACGAGCTGCTGCAGAACTCGACGCTCAAGATCTACGAGGGCTACCCGCACGGCATGCTGACCGTCCACGCCGACGTCATCAACCCCGACCTGCTGGCCTTCATCCAGGAGTAGCGAGGCACGCTCGCAGGCGCGTCCCGGCCGTTCCGGGGCGCGCCTGCACGTCTGCGCTCGGAGTGGGGCCCGGCGCCCCTGCGAGCGGAGTCCGGCCTCAGACGTCGGCGCCCGCGTCCCTCCCGAGCACCGCGGCGAGCTCGCCCCGCCCGCCGATCCCGAGCTTGCGGTACGCCGCGTACAGGTGCGCGCCGACCGTGCGCGGCGAGAGGAACAGGTTCTGCGCGATCGCGCGGTTCGACAGCCCCGTGCTCGCGAGAGCGCAGATGCGCAGCTCCTGCGGGGTCAGCGTGGCAGCGGCCGGCGACGGCGCGTCCGCGATCCTCCCTCCGGCGGCCCGGAGCGCGTCACGGGCCCGATCGGCCCAGGCGTGGATCGGCAGCTCCTCGAGCATCGCCAGTGCCTCGCGGAGGAGGGGCCGCGCCTCCGCCGCCCGACCGGCCCGGTGCAGCCCGTCGCCCACGAGCAGCAGCGCCCGCGCCCGTACGTACGGGAGCGGCGGCGGAGTCCGGCGGAGCAGCCCGGCCGCGGCGTCCGGCGCTCCCTCGGCGAGCGCCACGGCGATCTGCGCGTACCGGAGGGCCGCCTCGATCATCGGCTGGTGCCAGCGCTCGAAGAGCGATTCCAGCCTCGCGGCGTGCAGGCGCACGACTCCGACGTCCCCGATCGCGAGAGCCGCGTCGACGAGATCGGGCGTGGTGAGGATCGCGAAGCCGGGGTTCAGGGAGTCGTCGTCCCTGTCGAGGAGGGGCAGGAGCTCCGGCACGGCGTCGCCCGGTCGCGACTCGAGGACCGCCACCGCCGCTCGCGATCCGCGGAGCGTCGCCCGCATCACGCTCGAGCAGAGGACGGCCGCGCCGATCGCGCTGCCCGCGCTGATCGCCTCGGGATCGGGCGCGACGCCCTCCATCGCGTCGAACCAGGCCAGGCAGGCCCGGGACGCGGTCTCGAAGCCGACGTCCCCCAGGTCGCTCCCGAGGACGAGCGCCTCCTCGGCGAAGGAGCGGGCGCGCGAGATGCGGCCTGCGAGCGACGTGGTCATCGAGGCGGCGAGGAGCGCCTGCGGGAGGATCCGGATGTCGCCGCGCGCGCGCAGCCCGGTGATCGCCTCCTCCAGGAGCTCCCGGGCGACCTCGACCTCGCCCGCCGTGTTCAGCGCGTAGCCGAGCCACCACGCCTCCTCCGGACCGCTCGCCCCGCCGGCCGCCGCGAGCGCCCGCCGGACGACCTCGTCGCCGCGGGCGATCGGCTCGGTGACCGCCGCGAGCAGGACGGCGCGCGGGTCGGAGTCGTCGAGGGCGAGCGCGCGCACCGCCTGGATCATCGGCTCGCCGGGCGACGCCTCGCGGTTGTGGTCCCAGGCGATGGCGGCGAGGTGCAGGAGCGCGGCGGTCGCGGCGTCGACGGCTCCGTGGCTCTGCAGCGCCGTCACTGCGGCGAGCGCGGGCGAGAGGTCTCCCCGCGAGAGGGCCGTGCGCCCGGTCGGCAGCGTCTCGCGCGTCCAGGCGGCGCGGGCGGTGAGCACCGGATCGACGGTCTCGCCCGCCGCGCGGTGCACGAGCAGCGCCGCCTCCGCGGTCCGGCCGGCGAGTCCGGAGTACTCGGCCGCGTCGATCAGGCGCGAGACGCGCAGCGGCCCCGCGGGGGTCAGCTCCGCCGCCCGCTCCATCGCCTGAGCCGCCAGGACGACGTCGCCCGTCGCCAGGCCGGACGCCGCGAGACCGGCGAGCTCCTCGCCGACCGGCCCGTCCGAGCCCGTCGCGAGCTCCGACCGCCACCAGAGCGTCCGGCTCGGGTCGTCGCGGTGCTCCTGGACGAGCGTGCGGAGCACGGCCGCGCGCTCGGAGGGGCGGCTCACGCTCGTCACCGCGGACTGCACGAGAGGGTGCCGGAAGCGGAGTCCGCTCCCCGGCGTCCAGCTGAGCAGCGACGCGGCGACGGCCCGGTCGATCCAGGAGGGGTCGGGGTGGCGGCCGATCGCCAGGTTCGCCAGCCGGCTCGCCTCCTCCGCCGTCGCGACGTCGCCCAGCGCCACGGCCAGCACGGCGAGCCGCGAGGGCTGGTCGAGCTCCGCGAAGCGCTCGGCGAAGGCCGACTCGAGGCGTCCGGTCACCGCGCGGTCCTCCGCCTCGTCGGCCGACGGGTCGCGTCCGGTCAGCTCCACCAGGGCGAGCGGATTCCCGCGGGCGAGGTCGAGCAGAGCGCGCCGGGCGGCGCCGCGAGGAGGATGCGGGAGCGTGTCCAGGAGGGCGGCCGAGTCGGCGGCCGACAGCGGCCCGAGGTGGAGGTGCTCGAGGCCGGAGTCCTCCTCGGGCCGGTCCCTCGTGGTCATCACGACGACGACGCGGTCCTCGCCGATGCGCCGGGCGAGCATCCGCAGCGCCCACGCCGACTCCGGGTCGATCCGGTGCAGGTCCTCGACGACGACCAGCAGGGGCCGATCGGCGGCGGCGTCGCTCAGGAGGGTCAGGGCCGAGAGGCCGGCCAGGAGCGGCGTCGGCTGCACTCCGTCCGCCAGGTGGAAGGCCACGCGGAGCGCGTCCTGCTGCGGCAGTGGCAGGCCGTCGAGGCCCGGGCGGAGCGGGTGCAGGAGGAGCTGCAGCGCCGCGTACTGGTCGCCCGACTCCGCTGCGGAGCCCGCGGTGCGCAGCACCCGCACGTCGAGTGC
Source organism: Rathayibacter sp. AY1C4 (assembly GCF_002932195.1). Classification (NCBI taxonomy): domain Bacteria; kingdom Bacillati; phylum Actinomycetota; class Actinomycetes; order Micrococcales; family Microbacteriaceae; genus Rathayibacter; species Rathayibacter sp. AY1C4. Next base: position 9,099 of record NZ_PSWE01000042.1, read on the forward strand.
GCGGGCGTAGGCGACGACCTCCTCGACCAGGGTGGTCTTGCCGACCCCGGCGTCCCCGTCGATGACGAGCGCCGACCCGTGGGCGGCGATGCCGTCGACCATCAGACGGAGCCGCGCGAGCTCCGATCCCCGACCGACGACGAGCGCGTCCCGCTTCACGCGTCGAGTATCGCACCCTCGCGCAGACACTCCTCGACCCGGTGGCGGGCCCGGATGAAATCGATCGCGGCGGCCGCGGCGCTGCCGGGGGCGCCGAAGAAGGAGGTCAGGAAGTGGTCGCCTCCGTGCACCTCCAGGGTCTGCCAGCGGAAGGCGATGAAGCCGAAGGGATCGACGCGCACCGGGGACGAGCCCTCGCGGAGCGGATACGCCTCCTGGCTCGCCCAGACGCGGCGGAAGACCCGCGAGCGGCCCCCGAGCGAGGCGACCAGGACCCGCAGACGCGGGTCCGCCGGATCGGAGTGGAAGCGGAGGGCGGCGGTCATCACGGCGATCGTGCGGTCCCAGTCCTCGTGCCGCTCGGCGTCGGTCTCGAGCGCCGCGGCGTCGACGACGGCCTCGATCATGTTGGTCCCCTGCTCGCAGGCCAGGGGGAGGAACAGGCGGCCGAGCTCGTTCACGGCGACGAGGTCCAGGTAGCGGTCGACCACGTAGGCGGGCGTCGTGGTCCAGGACGAGACCATGCTCGTCAGGCTGCCGACCTGCGCCGGGGTCGGCCCGGCCTGCGCCCAGATCGGTGAGCGGCGCGGCGCGGCGTGCCCGCCGAGCCGGAAGAGGTAGTCCCGCCCGTCCGCGTCGAGGCGGAACGCCCGGGCCAGGGCGTCCAGGACCTGCGCCGAGGGGCGGCGGTCCTTGCCCTGCTCGAGCCGCAGGTAGTAGTCCGGGCTGATCCCCGCGAGCACGGCGACCTCCTGGCGGCGCAGCCCGCTGACGCGGCGCCTGCCGTCGGCGCCCAGGCCGACCTCGTCGGGGCGCAGCCGGTCGCGGTGCCCCCGGAGGTAGGCGCCGAGCCGTGCGGTGTCCGTGTCCACGATCCCGCCCTTCTCTCCCTTCGAGGCTAGGGAGGCGGCGGGCCCGGCTCCACGCGACGCCGACCTAGATCCGCGGCGGGGTGCGGAGGAGCGCACCGGCACGCGGCGCACCCCTCCGCGGTCAGGCGACTCCGCGGTCAGCTCAGCTCCGCCGCGGCGTCGGCGATGACCCGCGCGACCTCCTCCGGGTGCGAGCGCATCACCAGGTGCGGCGCGTCGAGCTCGACGACCGAGCGCACGCCCGCCCGCCGGTAGCCGAACCGCTCGACGTCCGGGTTGATCGTCCGGTCCGCGGCCGCGACGACGCCCCAGCTCGGCCGGGTCCGCCAGGCGGCGACCGGGGCGGCCTCACCGAAGGCCAGAGCGGCGAGCGGGCGCTGGCCGACCGCGAGCACGGCCGCCTCGGCCGGGTCGATCCCGGCCGCGAACACCTCCGGGAACGCCGACACCGCGACCGACACGTCCGTGCCCGGCTCCGCCCCGTCGATCGGGAACGGGGTGTAGACGAGATTCGCCGGGAGGTCGGAGTCGGGGAAGGCGCCCTGCAGCTGCCCGAGGCTCTCCCCCTCCTCGAGCGCGTAGGCCGCGAGGTAGACGAGGCCGACCACGTTCTCGGCGGCGCCCGCCACCGTGATCACGGCGCCGCCGTAGGAGTGGCCCGCCAGCAGGACCGGCCCGTCGAGCTGCTCCACGAAGGAGCGAAGGTACTCCGCATCGCCCAGCAGGCTGCGGTTCGGCACGGCCGGGACGCGCACGGCGTGGCCGGCGTCGAGCAGGATCCGCGTGACCGGGGCGAAGCTCGCGGCGTCGGCGAACGCTCCGTGGACGAGGACGATGGTGGGTGCGGGCATGGGTTGTCCTTCCGGTCGGGCTGCGGTCCGGCAGCCGGCTGCGCAGCCGATCCGGACCCGGGCCGAACCTAGGACGGCGGACGGCGCGCGTCGTGACCCCGCGACTCCCCTGCCCACCGGGCGGCCGCCTGTGGCCCGCCCGAGGACACGCTCCAGCGCTCGTCCCGCCCGCTCACGGCGGGCCCGGCCCGCCACTGCGTCCACGTCCTGGTCCCGGCGGGGTCACCCTTCGACGGCTGGACCGCCCGGGATAGCGGCACCGTCGGCCGGCGGGCTCTCCGGCCGGATCGCCGGCGACAGCGGCGGATCGGCACGCGGCCTCCTGCGGCCCGAGACCCGGGCGGCGGCGCGTCAGCTCGCGAACTCCTCCGGCCAGCCCAGCGCGGCCAGCGACCGGCGCACGCGCTCGATGTCCTCCTCCGAGGGCAGCTCCGAGGTCACTCCGGCGATCGCGGTGCCGACGTCCGCGCGGGAGGCGGGCGCGTCGGCGGCGAGACCGGCGGCCACCTCGGCCACCTCCTCGTCGCTCAGACGGCGGCGGAGGAGCGCCAGCAGCGGCACGAAGTCCTGCTCGGGCAGCCCGGCCGGATAGCCGGCGCGCAACCAGCGGACGATGCGCGCGACCAGGCCCTCGCGGGTGTCCGGCTCGGCCAGCGACTCCGGGCCCGCCAGCGGCCAGCCCGCGCTCGCGAGCCGCGAGGAGACGCGGGCGACGTCCTCGGGCATCGCCGGTCCGAGCAGCAGCTGCTCGATCCGCTCGCGCACCACGGCCCGTGAGACGACCGTCTCGGCCCGCTCCGACTCCGACAGGAGCCGCGCGACGACCTGCTCGACCTCGTCCGTCGTGAGGCTGCGGCGCAGCAGGCCCAGCAGCGGGAGGTAGTCCTGCTCCGGCACGCCCGACGGGTAGCCCGCGCGCAGCCAGCCGACCACGCGGGCGACGATCCCCTCCCGCGCCGCGATCGGATCGGTCGAGGCCATGCTCAGCCCTTGGGCACGAAGGTCGGGATCACGTGCTCGAAGCTCACCGACTGGCCGAGACCCGTCGCGATGATGACGCTCAGGCCGATCACGACGGAGCCGACGACGAGGGCGAAGCAGAGCACGCCGATCCCGCGCAGCACCGGGGCGGGCAGACCGCTCCGGACCGCGGGGGCGTCCGACCCGCCCGAGGCGGGAGCACCGCCGGCGACGGCGAAGGAGCGGACGCCGACGGCGAAGAGCACGGGCAGGCCCGCTCCGAGGAGCACGGCGACGAGGGCCACCTGGCCGGCGGCGGAGAGGAAGAGGGAGAGCACGGTGCGGATCCTTTCGCTCAGACGCCGGCGGTCTCGGGCGCGGGGCGTGCCGCCGCGTCCTGCCACTCGTCGTTGACGTTGTGCGCGCCGATGCTGTCGCGGCGCGAGCGGATGTAGATGAGGGAGGCGACGGCGACGAGGATCGCGGCCATCAGGAGGCCGCCTGCCGCGCCTCCGACGAGGTGGCCGATCCACCACATCACGGCGCCGACGAGGGCGGCGGCCGGGAGGGTGATGACCCAGGCGATCACCATGCGCAGCGCCACGCGCCAGCGCACCTGCGCTCCGGGGCGGCCGACTCCGGAGCCGAGGATCGAACCGGTCGCGACGTGGGTGGTCGAGAGGGCGAAGCCGAGGTGGCTGGAGGCGAGGATGACCGCGGCGGAGGCGCTCTCGGCGGCCATGCCCTGCGGGGTGTCGATCTCGACGAGGCCCTTGCCGACGGTGCGGATGATCCGCCAGCCGCCGATGTAGGTGCCGAGCGAGATGGCCAGCGCGCAGCTGAGCTTGACCCAGAAGGGGACCGACTCGGTGTCGCTCCAGCCGCCGGCCGCGATCAGCGCGAGCGTGATCACTCCCATGGTCTTCTGCGCGTCGTTGGTGCCGTGCGCGAGCGAGACGAGGGAGGCGCTGCCGATCTGACCGAAGCGGAAGCCGCGGTGGAGGCTCTTCTCGGCGAGGTTGCCGATCACCCGGAAGACGAGCCAGGTGCCGATCGCCGCGACCGCTCCGGCGAGCACGGGCGACATCAGCGCCGGGAGGATCACCTTGCCGACGACGCCGTCGAGCTTCGTGCCGTCGCCGGCCCAGTTGACGCCGTTGAGGCCGAGGCCCGCGAGAGCGGAGCCGATCAGGCCGCCGAAGAGGGCGTGCGACGAGCTCGAGGGAAGGCCGAGCAGCCAGGTCAGCAGGTTCCAGACGATGCCGCCGATGAGGCCGGCCAGCACGATCAGCAGCAGAGCCGAACCGCCGTCCTCGAGCAGCGCCGGATCGGGTGCGCCCGAGGAGTCCTGGATCTTCACGACCGCGTTGGTGACGGTCAGCGCCACCTCGATGCTGAGGAACGCACCGACGAGGTTCAGCGACGCCGAGAGGGCGACGGCGGTGCGGGGCTTCAGGGCACCGGTCGCGATGGACGTGGCCATCGCGTTCGCCGTGTCATGGAAGCCGTTGGTGAAGTCGAAGGCGAGGGCCGTGACGACGACGAGCGCGAGCAGGATGAAGGGATCCACGCAGACATGATGCTCCCGCGGCGGGAGGCGTTCCGGCGTGGTCGCGAGGCTTCACCTGCTGTTCACCTCGCGGGGCACGCCCGCCCGAGTACCCTGTGCGGATTCTCAGGCGGGCGGCGCATCGGTGGGTGCGATTCACCTGAGTCCGCACCGGCATGCGGCGCTCAGACGGGTGCGCTCAGGAGGCCGAGCGCGGCATCGGCGGGGTGAGGTCCGGGGTGTGCGCGGGGTCGGAGTCGGGGGCCGGCTCCTGCTGGGCGGCGGACTCGGCCGCGGCACCGGTGTCCTCGGCGGACTCCTGATCCTCGGCGGGCTCCTGCGAGCCGGGCAGCGGCGGGGTGAGGTCGAGGGCGCCGACCGCCGGCTCGGCGGCGTGCTTCGGCGTGGTCGGGCGGTTCTCGGCCGCGGCCGCCTTCTTCGCCGCCTTCTCCTGGGTCCGCTTGAGCTTCTCGGTCTGCTCGGCCAGCTTGCGGGCCTTCTTGCGCAGCTTCTTGCTGGAGTCGCGGACCGCCTCGTGCGCCGCGCGCACCGACTTCTCGGCCTTCTTCAGCGCCTTCTTCGCGCGCTTCTGCGCCGCCTTGTCGCGTGCGTCCTTGTCGTTGCCGGTCCCGGCCATGTCCGCTCCTCCGCTCGTCGACCGCTCCGGCCGACTCCCCCACGCTACCGAGCGGCACCCGCCCCGCGAACCCGCTGGCGAGCGCGCCCGGGCCGCGCTAGGCGCGCGGGCGGCGGCCGTTCTGCGCCCGTGCCGTCCCGCCTCCCCTTCCCCCTGGTCGCCGCCTCTCCTCCTTTCTCCTCGGCTCTCGCTTCAGCCCTGCGGTGCCGTTCGCGGCTGGGAGTCGCGGGCGAGTGACCCCGCGACGGGCGCGGGTTCGGCAGGCTGGGGGCATGGTCTTCCAGCACGATCCCGGCGGCTACCAGGGCCGCGCCGGCCTCCGGCGTCCCGTGCGCGGGCCCAGGCGCGACAAGTGGATGTGGTGGCGCCTGGGCTCCGGAGTCGCGGCGACGGTCGCCGGTGTGATCGCCCTGCTCGTCTTCACCGCCGACCGCTGAGCACGCCCACCGGCGACCCGGCGCACCCCCGCCACTCCGGATCGAGAGCCGATCGATGCGCTCAACCGCTTGACTCCGGAGGTTTCTCTCAGGTCGGATCCGGCGGAACGCGGGTAGTTTGGAGGGTCGCATCGGCTCAGCCGTGCGATCAGCCCCACTGCCCCACCCGGCGCTCGCCTCCCCCCTCGAGCGTCGGCAGACCTGGAACCTCCTCTGCATGCACCGTTCGTCACGCGCCTCGACTCCCACCCCCGCAGGAGCCGAGACCGGCAGTCCGTCCGCCCTCCCGACCCGTCGCTCGCTCCGTGAGCAGGAGTCCCGCAGCCGTCGCCCCTCCCGCGGCCCGTCGCGCCCCCGCGTCTCCGCAGTCGCCGCGATGACCCTCGTGGCCGGCATCGCGATCACGTCGACGATGCCCGCGTTCGCCGTGGGCGGCACCGCCGACTCCGAGCTGACCCGCGACACGGCCACCGCCGTCGCCGCGGCCCGCCCGCAGAGCTTCGTGGCGGCCGGAGTCGTGCAGCAGAGCGTCACCCGCGACGCCTTCGCCGCCGAGGCCAAGCCCGAGGTCCTCGTGCCCACCGCGTCCCTCGACGCGATCACCGCCACCTCCGGCGAGTCGACCGCGGCCGCCGCCGGAGCGTCCGGAGCGTGGGTCGTCCCGATCTCCGGTCACATCAGCAGCAGCTACGGCCCCCGCCCCGACGCGCCGGTCGCCGGCGTGAACCTGTTCCACAAGGGCACCGATCTCGCCGGCGCCTGCGGCACGCCCGTCCTCGCGGCCTCCAGCGGCACCGTCGAGGAGGCGTCGTACCAGGGCAGCTACGGCAACTGGATCCTGCTCGACAACGGCGGCGGCATCGAGACCGGCTACGCCCACAACAGCGAGCTGATGGTGTCGGTCGGCGAGACCGTCACCGTCGGCCAGGTCATCGCGCTGCGCGGCTCGACCGGCGCCTCCACCGGCTGCCACCTGCACTTCGAGACGCGGGTCGACGGCGAGGCGGTCGACGCCGTGCCGTTCATGGCCGAGCTCGGCGTCCCGATCGGCTGACGTCCTCGACGACTCGAGAACGCAGACGTCGCGGTGGCCGCTCTCGACCACCGCGACTTCTGTGTTCTCGTGAGCGCGCAGGCCGGCGTCAGGGCCCGGGGACCGTCCGCGCCCCGGTCGAGACGGCGGCCGACCAGTGCGCGTCGTCCGGCACCGTCGTCACCCTGATCTCGGCGTCCTGCTCGACGGCGATCTGCATGGTGCCCGTGTTGCCGCCTCCCGTGCCGGTGCGGGTCGTGCTCGGGCTGTAGACGCACGACGATCCGCTCGTCATCAGGCCGACGACCTCGATCGTCACCTCGGCGTCCGCGGTGTCGCAGGCGACCGAGACGGTGATGTGCAGCGGATCGCCGCTGAGGTTCACGGTCTGCGGATCAACGGGGCCGACCTGGTCGGTCCACCGCACGGCGGCGGTCGCTCCCTCGGGCAGCGTCACGGGCCCGAGCGGAGCGTCGGTGGGCGTCGCGGTCGGAGCGGCCGTCGGAGCAGCGGCGCCCGGGGCGGCGGGTGTCGCCTCCTCCGCCTGGTCGGCGCCGCTCGTGCAGCCGCTCAGAGCGAGCGCGGCGAGCAGTGCCGAGGCGCCCAGCGCGGTCGCGCGCCGTCCCGCCCGGAGCCCCGTCGCCCGGCGCGGAGCGGTCGTTCTCGTGGTGTCCATGGTGGTTCCCCCTGTCCACTGGCGTCCCTCCGGTCTACCCGAGCCCGCGCGGCCGCGGACCGCACTCTGCGGCGGTTGCCAGGGTCGGGAGCCGTGCTGCGGATCGATGGGGAGCTCCTCCGTACCGGCGCGGCGGCCCGTCGATCCGCTCGGGTGCCGCGGATGATCGGCACCGGGCGGATCCGACGCCCGCCGCTCCCGGCGCACCCCGCCGAGCCGCCCCTCTGCACCCGGAAGGCACCGCCATGATCGCCTCGAACACCTACCCCTTCGCCGGACGCACCGTCCTGGTCACCGGAGCCGGCTCCGGCATCGGCCGCTCCATCGCACGCGCCTTCCTCGAGCAGGGCGCGAGCGTCGCGGTCGCCGGGCGCACCCCCGCCACGCTCGAGGAGACCGTCGCCGGCTTCCCGGCCGAGCGCGTCCTGGTCGTCCCCACCGACGTCTCGGTCCGAGCCGAGGTCGACGCGCTCGTCGAGGGCACCGTCGCGAGGTTCGGCGGGATCGACGTCCTCGTGAACAACGCGGCCGGCCACCTCGGCGGCCCGATCGATGAGGTGGAGGACGACGCCTGGCGCTCGCTCTTCGCCACGAACGTCGACGCCCTCTTCTACGCGGTGAAGGCAGCGCTCCCCCACCTCAAGGCGAGCCGCGGCAACATCGTCGTCGTCTCCTCCGTGTCGGGCATCCGCGGCGACTGGGGCCAGGCCGCCTATAACGCGACCAAGGGCGCGATCACGACCTTCGTGCAGTCGCTGGCCCTCGACTTCGGCGCGCACGGTGTGCGGGTCAACGCCGTCGCGCCCGCCTTCACGCAGACGCCGCTGACCGAGTCGATGGCCTCGACCCCCGAGGAGCTCGCGCCCTTCATCGACCGCATCGCCCTCGGGCGCCCCGGGCAGCCGGACGACATCGCCCCGCCGGTGCTGTTCCTCGCCAGCGCGGACGCGGCGTACATCACCGGCGCGATCCTGGCCGTGGACGGCGGGACGAGCGCCTCGACGGGGCAGCCGCACCTGTAGGCGGGCGAGCGGCGGATCGGCCGCGGCCAGGCGACTCGCCTGCTCGGCCGGGGCGGCTCGGCGATTCGCCTGCTCGGCCGGTGCGGCTCGGTCGCCCGAAAGCGGCGGCCAGGCGGATCGGGGTCGGGGGCGGCTCTGCCCAGAACCCGAGTGCTCGCGTCGGATCCTGCGGCCCCGCTCGCGAGGGTCCACCGGGCTCGACCGCGGGCGCCCGCAGCCCGGATCACTCCATCCCTGACCGCGCACTCAGACTCAACCGACACCTGTGGCGTATCGTGGAGTCAATTGCATGCAGACGCATGGATACGGACTCGCCGACCGCACGGCCTCCGAGCCCATCCCTCTTCGAGCAGGAGTCGTCATGACCACCACCAGCACCCGATTCACCGACCGCGTCGTCCTCATCACCGGAGGCGGATCCGGCCTGGGCCGCGCCGCAGCCGTCCGCCTCGCCCAGGAGGGCGCGAAGCTCGCCCTCGTCGACATCTCCGAGCAGGGCCTCGCCGCCACGGTCGACGTCCTGCCCGAGGGCACCGAGTCGATCACCGTCCTCGCCGACGTGTCGAAGGAGGCGGACGTCGACGCCTACGTCGCGCGCACCCTCGAGGCCTTCGGCCGCATCGACGGCTTCTTCAACAACGCCGGCATCGAGGGCCGCCAGAACCTCACCGAGGACTTCACGGCCGACGAGTTCGACAAGGTCGTCGCGATCAACCTCCGGGGCGTGTTCCTCGGCCTCGAGAAGGTGCTGAAGGTGATGCGCGAGCAGGGCTCGGGCATGGTCGTCAACACCGCGAGCGTCGGCGGCATCACCGCGATCGGCAACCAGTCCGGCTACGCGGCCGCGAAGCACGGCGTCGTCGGCCTCACCCGCAACTCCGCGATCGAGTACGGCGAGTTCGGCATCCGCATCAACGCGATCGCGCCCGGGGCCATCTGGACCCCGATGGTCGAGAACTCGATGAAGCAGCTCGACCCGCAGAACCCGCGCAAGGCGGCCGAGGAGTTCATCCAGGTCAACCCGACCAAGCGCTACGGCGAGGCCGACGAGATCGCCTCGGTCGTCGCCTTCCTCCTCTCGGACGACGCCTCCTACGTGAACGCGACCGTCCTCCCGATCGACGGCGGTCAGTCCATCAAGTACTGAGGTCCCGCGGAGGGAGCGGAGGGAGCGGAGGGAGCGGAGGGAGCGGAGGGAGCGCCTGCTGCGGCCGGCGGGCCCTCCGCTCTCCCGCTGACGCCGTGCCGTTCGTGGGACGGACTCGGCCGCTCCTCCACAGGTGCTCCCTCCGACGTGCGTCCCCACCGGGCCTCCGTCGCGCAGCACCCGGCACCGCGGCGGGAGCAGAATGGGGGTCGGTCCCGCCAGCGGCCGGACCTCGACCGCTACGGAGACATGCATGAACCCCACCGGGAGCTTCCGCGCCGCCCGCGACACCCTCCTGCAGCACCGCACCGATGCGGTCGCCGCGAACGAGGCCTTCCAGTGGCCGGACGTCGGGCCCCGCTTCAACTGGGCGGTGGACTGGTTCGACGCGATCGCCATCGGCAACGAGCGCCCCGCCCTCTGGATCGTGGAGGAGGACGGCTCCGAGGAGAAGTACTCCTTCGACCGGATGCGCTGGCGCTCCGACGAGGTCGCCGCCTGGCTCCACTCGGTCGGCGTCGAGCAGGGCGATCACGTCATGCTCATGCTCGGCAACCGCCTCGAGCTGTGGGAGTCGATGCTCGCGATCATGAAGCTCGGCGCGGTCATCCTCCCCACGACGACCCTGCTCTCACCCGCCGACCTGGCCGACCGCCTCGAGCGCGGCGAGGTCGCGCACGTCATCGCGGACGCCTCCGAGACGGCCAAGTTCGACGAGATGGAGGGCGGCTTCGGCCGTATCGCGGTCGGCGGCGCCGTCGAGGGCTGGCTCGACTACGCCGACTCGCTCGAGCCCTTCGGCATCAGCCCGACCGTGGTCGTCCAGAGCTCCGATCCGTGCCTGATCTACTTCACCTCCGGCACCACCTCGAAGCCCAAGATGGTCGTGCACACGCACGAGTCGTACCCCGTGGGGCACCTCAGCACGATGTACTGGCTCGGCGTCCAGCCGGGCGATGTGCACATGGCGATCAGCTCGCCGGGCTGGGGCAAGCACGCGTGGAGCTGCTTCTTCGCGCCGTGGAACGCCGAGGCGACGGTGTTCGTCTACAACTACAGCCGCTTCTCCCCCACCGCACTGCACGAGCAGCTCGACCGGGCCGAGGTCACCACGTTCTGCGCGCCGCCGACCGTGTGGCGGATGCTGATCCAGTCGGCGCTCGGAGCGAAGCCGCGCGCGCTGACCGAGATCCTCTCGGCGGGCGAGCCGCTCAACCCCGAGGTCATCGCGACCGTCGAGCGGGAGTGGGGCCTCACGATCCGCGACGGCTACGGCCAGACCGAGACCACCGCGATCATCGCGAACCCGCCCGGCGCCCCCGTGGTCCACGGAGCGATGGGGCGCGCGCTGCCCGGCGTCGCCATCGCTCTCGTCGACCCCCTGACCGGCGAGCCCGCCTCCACCGGCGAGATCTGCCTCGACCTGTCCGTCGAACCCGTCAACCTGATGTCCGGCTACCTCGGCGACGAGGACCGCACCGAGCGCGCCCGCGCCGACGGCTACTTCCACACCGGCGACGTGGCGGTCCGCGCAGTCGACGGCACGATCACCTTCGTCGGCCGCACCGACGACATCTTCAAGTCCTCCGACTTCAAGATCTCGCCGTTCGAGGTCGAGAGCGTGCTGCTGCAGCACCCCGCCGTCGCCGAGTCCGCAGTGGTCCCGGCTCCGGACGAGGTGCGCCACAGCGTGGTGAAGGCCTACGTCACCCTCGCCGACGGCTGGGAGCCGACCGCCGAGACGGCGAGCGCGATCTTCGCCCACACCCGCGAGCTGCTGTCCTCCTTCGAGCGGGTGCGGCGCCTCGAGTTCCACCCCCTGCCCAAGACGATCTCGGGCAAGATCCGCCGCGTCGAGCTGCGCGAGCGCGAGGAGGAGGCGTTCCGCCGCGGCGAGGAGATCCCCACGGAGTGGCGCGCCGACCGCCTCTAGGCGCGGCGGCCCTCGTCCGCCGAGACACCGCCGGGACCGCCGCAGCACTGCTGAGACGGCGGCGCCTCGGCGGGGCGGTGGTGTCTCGAGGGGATGCGGTGGGCCGGGACGCCGGCCGCCGGTGACCAGCGGGAGCGGGAGCCGTCAGCGCGGAACCAGCGCGGCGTCGGCGGCGTCCGGATCAGAGGCCGGCGATCAGCTCGGCGTCAGCGTGGGCGGACGGCGATCAGCTCGGCGTCAGCGCGGGAGTACAGCGATCAGCTCGCCGTGGTCGCGGACGCCGGGGGCGCTGCGGCGGAGCGAGTGGGTCACCTCGAGGCAGGCCTGCTCGGCGAGGGCGCGCATCTCGGCGAGCGGATGGAACCACGCCGGTGCGACGGCGTGCGCGAACGCCTCCGTGCGCGGCCCTTCGAAGAAGCCGATCAGCAGGCTTCCGCCCGGTCGGAGGTGCGCGGCGAGCGCCGCGACCGCGCCGGGCAGCTCCGCCGGCGGCAGGTGGATGAGCGAGTACCACGAGAGAACACCCCCGAGGCCGTCGACGTCGAGCTCGAGCGCCGAGCCGAGCCGGAACGGGACGTCCGGGAACCGCGCCCGCGCCAGAGCGACGAACTCCGGCACCGGGTCGACGCCGATAGCGGCGGCTCCGCGGCGCTGGAGGAACTCCGTCCAGTGCCCGGGCCCGCAGCCCACATCGGCGACCGTGCCCTCCAGCCCGTCGGCCCACGACCCGATCAGCTCGCGGTCGGCCGCGGGCCCCGCGTCGACCGATCCGAGCAGCGCCGCGTACTCCTCCGCCCGCGCGCCGTACGCGTCCCACACCTCGTCCATCCGGTGAGCGTAGGCCGTCTTGAAACGGCGCGCAGCGGGCACTCGGAGGCGCGTGGCACGTTCCGCGGTGCCGTTGGCACGGCTCTGCGGCACGGTCCGCTGGCGCGTTCTGACGTTCTGGCGCGCCTGCCTCGTGAGCGTTCGCGCCCGGCGTCCCGAGGCGCTTCGCGAGGACGGATCATCGAGGTGCCGCGCGCCCCGTCCCCGCCCCGAAGGAGACCCGATGACCCCTGCCGACGCGCCTCCGAGTGCCCGCTGCGCGCCGTTTCAAGACGGCCTACGCTCACCGGATGGACGAGGTGTGGGACGCGTACGG